>NZ_DATJCY010000372.1:0-1690 GCF_035577925.1 Gelidibacter sp.
TTCTAAATGCAATTGAGATACAACCACACAATGGGAAAAATGCTTGGGATGTTTGTATCGAAATGGCCAAAAACGGTTTGTTAGCTAAACCTACGCATGAAAATATTATTCGTTTTGCTCCCCCTTTAGTTATCTCAGAAGAACAACTTAAAGAAGGTGTTGATATTATAATAAAGTCGCTAAAATCTTTAGAATAACATGCAAACAGCTAATAAGCTTCTGATGGTACGTCCTGCAAAATTTGCTTATAACGAGCAAACGGAAAGGAATAACTACTTCCAGACAAGATTGCCAATTCCTAACATCCATGAGAAGGCTTGTGAGGAATTTGATAATTTAGTAGCTGTATTACGTAATAATAAAATTGAGGTAGTTGTAGTGCAAGATACGTTAGAACCGCACACTCCTGATTCAATATTTCCAAATAATTGGTTTTCTACACATTTAACTGGTGAACTTATTCTCTATCCAATGTTTGCACAGAATCGTAGACTTGAAAGAAAATCACAAGTTTTGGACACTATCAAAGAACATTTTCGTATACATAAAGTTATAGACTTAACAGATTGGGAAAACAAAAACAGATTTTTAGAAGGGACTGGGAGTTTAGTCTTAGATAATAATAACCGAGTTGTTTATGCATGCCGCTCAGAAAGAACTGACGATATTGTTTTTGAAGAGTTTTGTACAAAAATGAACTTTGAACCCCAACTCTTTAATGCGTACGATGAAAATAAGGAAAAGATCTATCACACAAATGTAATGTTAAGTATTGGAGAAAAGTACGCAGTTATTTGTGCTGAGTCAATTATTGATAATAAACGCAAAACGAAAGTGATAGAAACTCTTGAGGGTGCTGAAAAAGAAGTATTAGATATATCATTTAAACAAATGAGTAGTTTTTGTGCAAATATTCTAGAGGTGCGTAATTCAGATAATGAACACTGTTTAATCATGTCTGAAAAAGCGCGCAAAGCTTTTAAAAGCGAACAAATAAAGAAACTAGAACGTCATTGCAAAATTATATCTTCTCCTCTAAATATTGTAGAAGAAACAGGTGGTGGTTCATCTCGCTGTATGATCGCAGAAATATTTTGCATTTAATCTATGATTTATAGCTTTATACAATTATAAACTTTTTAAATATAAAAAAAATGGCATTAGGAAAAGAATTAAAAGAATTCATGTTGCGTGGGAACGTAATTGACATGGCAGTAGGTATCGTTATTGGTGGAGCATTCGGAAAGATTGTTACATCATTTGTAAATGATATTTTGATGCCTCCTATCTCTATGCTGCTTGGTGATACGAGGGTTTCAGAAATGAACGTTGTACTTAAGAAAGCGGTTATGAGTGGAGAGGAAATTTTAAATCCTGCAATTACTTGGAATTATGGGATGTTTCTTCAAAATATTATGGATTTCTTAATTATAGGTATTTCAATTTTTATGGTTATTAAAGGAATCAACAATATGAGAAGAAAGAAAGAGGAGGAGCCTGCACCAAAAGAAGAGCCTGCACCAACACCTCAAGAAAGCTTACTTATGGAAATACGAGATCTTTTGAAAAAAGATTAGTCACTATCAGAATAAGTTAAGGAGCTATTTTAACAACAATAAATTACCCGGAGCTTTTAAATGATTTTACTCATATAAAGACTCCGGGTTTTATTATTTAAAAATGATATTAA
>NZ_DATJCY010000373.1:0-5733 GCF_035577925.1 Gelidibacter sp.
TAGCTAATGGAATTACTCATGAACGTTTTTCACACCATTATTTCATTAAAAACCATGGACACTACAATTGACATTATTAAATCTTCAGGTAAAAAAGTAAAGTTTTCAATCGATAAACTACGTACATCCTTAGGAAAATCAGGTGCAGACCGACAAACCATAAATGAAATCATTGACAAAGTGAAAGCTGAATTGTACAACGGCATTTCAACAAAGGAAATCTACAACAGAGCATTCGCTTTATTAAAAAAGAAAGAGAGCCATCTGGCATCCAAATACAAACTCAAAAAAGCGATCTACGAGTTGGGACCTACCGGATATCCGTTTGAACGTTTTATAAGTGCGATTTTAAAACATTCGGGTTACACTACGCACGTCAGCAAAATTATGCAAGGCCACTGTGTGAAGCACGAAGTTGACGTAATCGCCGAAAAAGATGGAAAGACAACACTTGTCGAATGTAAATTTCATAGCGAACAAGGTCGAAATTGCAATGTTAAAATACCGTTATACATCGATTCACGTTTTAAAGATATCAAAACCTATTGGGATTCAAAATCACATAAAACAACATTAGATGTGGGTTGGGTAGTGACCAACACAAGTTTTACCGAAGATGCCCTGCAGTACGGCAATTGCGCCGGTTTGTATCTCTTGAGTTGGGATTACCCTAAAAATGATGGGTTGAGAAATCGCATTGACCGGTTGGGATTATACCCCATAACCGTATCTACCTTGCTGACCAATCGTGAAAAACAATTTCTGTTAAGCAGAGATGTCGTTTTATGTAAAGACTTGATCGATGACGCATTCTTCTTGGACCATCTTGGAATTTCGGAAACCCGCAAATCAAAAATTCAAAATGAGATGAAAATATTGTGCAAAATCTAAAAATTATGGAAAATCATGTGAAAGTAAATTTTCTCGGAGCCTCAAACGTGGTTACAGGTTCAAAATTTCTTATTGAAACCTCCGAAAAAAATATAATGATCGATTGCGGTATGTTTCAAGGCTTAAAGGAACTGCGCGAACTCAATTGGTTAGATCTTCCTGTTGATGTCAGCACGATAGACTTGGTTCTGCTTACGCATGGACATCTCGACCACGTTGGTTATTTGCCGCGATTGGTCAAGCAAGGATTTCATGGGAAAATTATTGGCACGGCACCCACCCTGGCCATTGCAGAAATCATTTTAAAGGACAGTGCCAAAATCCACGAAGAGGAAGCTGCAAGAGCCAATGAGGAAAAATACACCAAACACAGTCCTGCGCTGCCATTTTATACGGTTGCAGAGGCTGAAAAAACAATACGCTTGTTTGAAGTTGAAATGGCGGACAAGTGGATCAATTTATCTGAGCATATCTCTTATCGGTTTCAATATAACGGCCATATTCTTGGGGCAACGTTCATAGAACTGGATATCAATTCCAAGCGCTTCGTGTTTTCTGGAGATATTGGCCGGACCAATGATTATTTATTGGAAGATCCGAAACGTCCTGAATGGGCCGATTTTCTTTTTATTGAAAGTACTTACGGCAATAAACTGCATCCAGAAGAAAATGTAGAACAGATACTTGCTGATATCATCTTGGAAACCCTTCATAAAAAAGGAAATCTAATTATCCCAAGTTTTGCGGTTGAACGCTTGCAGACACTGATGTTTATTCTCTGGAAATTATATCAGAAAAACAAAATCCCCAACATTCCAATCTTTGTTGATAGTCCTATGGGAAACAATGTTTTGGAGGTTTTTAGACGCTTCCCCAAATGGCACAAACTATCGGATTCCGATTATAACGCCATGTGCAATCATGTCAATATCATCGAATCTTACAAAGAAACCTGGGAAACGATTGATGACAAACGTCCTAAAATAATCATTGCCGGCAGTGGCATGGTGACTGGCGGCAGAGTGCTTACCTATTTGGAACAACTCATTGATAAGGCTTCCACAACCGTTTTGTTGGTTGGCTACCAGGCCGAAGGCACTCGTGGAAGACAATTGTTTGATGGTGCCCATGAAATCAAGTTCTCTGGCAAATACCATCCGGTAAAAGCGACTGTTATGCATTTAGAAAGTCTGTCAGCACATGCCGATCAAAATGAATTACTGCATTGGATGAGTGGCATCAAAAACATTCCCGAAAAAGTATTTCTCATCCATGGCGAACCAACGGCTTTAGATGCGTTTAGAGTAAAAATAAAAGATACCTATAACTGGAATGTGACCATTCCGAAACTGAATGACGTAGAAAATATACATATTTAAAGTAAAATTAGTTCTCGCAGAGGCGCAGAGTCGCAAAGGAAAATCCGTGATCCCGATAGCTATCGGGACGTGACTTAAATTAAATAACTCCGTGGATCTCTGTGAAATAACCTTCGCAGAGGCGCAAAGCCGCAAAGGAAAATCAGTGATCCCGATAGCTATCGGGACGTGTCTAAAAATAAAAACTCCGTGAATCTCAGCGAAACCTCCGCCCATCTCTGTGAAACCAATTCGTCCGAATTCATTTAATTGCATAAAAAAACCTTGCCGCAGTTACACAAACAAGGTTTTACAGTTAAAATAAAAATTAGTTGGTTATTTCTTTAAAACTTTAAAAGTTTGCTCTGAGGTTTCTGAATAAAGTTTCAGAATATACATTCCTGGACTTAAATTAGAGACATCAATTATATTGCCATCAGAAAACGAAATGGAAAACTGCTTTCCTAACAAACTATACATTTTCGCAGTTTGCACCTGTGCTTTTGATTTGATGAAAATCTTTTCCATTACCGGATTTGGATAAACCTCAACCGTAAAATCCTCAAATTTAGAAGTAGAAAGTGTGCCACACATAGGGTTTGAACCCGCAGCCATTGTCAGAACACCATCTGTAACCGACCAATTCTGCCAAACACCACCATTACCGGTTTCCCAATCGGACAAATCAAAATAGTTAGTACCCGAGGTTGTTCCCGGTACTTTGTAAGCTTTGATGGCCTCACCTCCCTTATTCCAAGTTAAAGGTTGGTACTGTACAATAAATTCCGGAGCATAATTAGTTGTGCAATTGGCTTGTAAAAAATATGCCGATCCCGATCCATAAACCGAGGCTCTCCCAACGGCATCAACCGTAATGGCTGTATTTTCATCAGATGCGATACCAAAGGAACGTCGGTTATTATCTTTTGCAAAACGTGCCAAAAACACACTCATTCGTCCTTGACGATCGCGATTTGCAAAATGCGAATCGGTAATCACATCTTCCATAAATGGAATTTCCAAAAAATCATTATAACCCAAGGTCACTCTTGGATGATAAGGATTGATTAAGACGGCATCACTTTCAATGCCGCCGCGTTCGGCTGAAAAATAAGAATTTCCCAAAATGGCCAAACCTGCACTAATGCCGCCAATAACTCCTTTTTTAGTATTAATAAAGGTGTTTAAAGCGTCTTCCATAGCATTATCCTTGAAATATTTGACATAATCATATTGGTCACCACCAGCAAACCATACAGCTTCTGCTTGGGCAACTTTTTCGAGCACATACGGATCCACAGCACCTTCGGCATTATTTATCACAAAAGTTCGAACGGAATTGATACTGACACCTAATTCTGAATAAAAATAATCGTTATAACCATCTTGTCCAGATGCTCGCAATACCACAACATCACCTCCGTTAGCTTGGGTCAAAAACCATTTCATGGCCTCTTTTTGATCGAAATTACCACCCGCCAAGCAAATTCCCGAATGGTGATTGGTTGTCACATCAGTAACATTTCCTGTCAGGTATTCTGTATAATTTTGGGCAAAAAGTGCCTGAATACCCAGTAAAAACAAAAAAGTAATGTTCTTCATAAGCTTATCGTTTATTTTCTATTTCTTCTGATTTACTAAACGATAGAGCATCACCGCAGTTATTTTTGCTTGCGTTGCGACCGTTCGTAAATCGCCAGTTTCCTCAATAGTATGATCTCCAGAACCACCTGTCAATCCCAATCCGTCGAGGGCCATTTCCACATATCCCGAAGTAAATGAAATATCGGCAGCACCGGCATTTCTCGGATTGACCGCTTCAACAGCACCAAAACCCAAATCTTGACTGACGCCATCATAAAATTTTAAAAGTTTGGTATTGCCATCGGTCAATCCCAATGGCGGATAACCATCAATAAAAATCAATTCGGCGGAAGTATTGGGATAATTATTGGATACAATCTCTTTCATGATTTTATGCGCTCTTTCCAATTGCTCCAAAGAGGTTGCACGAATATCACCGTGTACAATGGCGTGTTCGGCCACCACATTGTCTTTACCAAACGCTGTACCGCCGGTCAGTTCCTCATTTACTTTCAGATCGGTTCCACCGAGGATAAATCCAGGGTTAAAGGTCAAATCTTTTTCTTTGGACAATTGCAGATAAAATTCATTCAGAATACGGGAAGCTTCATAAATAGCGCCAGCACCAATATCTTTTGTGAAAATTTGTGATGAATGCGCAGGAACGCCCGTTACTTTCAATTGCCATTCTGATGATCCTCTTCGTGACACTACAATCGTTTTAGGATTGTTGTCGCCATTTTCAAAACCTAAGGCGATATCGGCACGTTTGGCACCTTCAATCAAATCTTTTTTGGAAAGTTCAAGAGGTTCGCCACTTTTTTCTTCATCGCCGGTCATGATAATTTCGATGGACATATCATCGAGAACACCAGCTTCTTTTAAGGCTTTCATGGCTAAAATGATAATGACGTCGCCACCTTTCATATCAGCAACTCCGGGGCCTTTCATCATATTATCATCGAGCATGGTATATTCCTGAAACGGACTGTCCAATTCAAAAACCGTATCTAAATGGCCAATCAATAAAAACTTTGGTCCTTTTTTACCTTCTTTTTTAGCAATTAAATGTCCCGCACGACCGTAAGCTTCACCATTGGTCAATTCAGTTTGAAATCCAAGTTGGTCCAATTCCGTTTTGAACAATTCGCCTACTTTCCTGACGCCTTCAAAATTCATGGTTCCACTATTGATATTGACTGCTTTTTTAAGCAAATCGATAGAAGCGTCCAAATGTTTATCGACCGATTTTACAATTTTATTCTCCATTTTTCCTTTTTGTGCCACTGTCAATGTGCTTGTAGATAGGATTGAAAGTATTAAAAATGTTTGTGCTATTTTATTCAAAATGAGTTTTTTAATTAAGTTTAAACTGTTCCCCTGGCAAATAGACATTCAATTGAAGATCATGCGCTCCAAGTTTATCACCATGCTTATTTTTTGAATGCTTCGGGTTTTTTAATACAATGACTTGTGAATCGCCAATAACTTCAGCCGTATTTCCATTCACTAAAATGGCCGTGGCTTCATCAATACCAATCCCAAGCATTTTAGGATGTTCAATAATAGCACTAATAAAACGGTTGTACCGACCACGCCATACAAAATGCTGATCGATAATAACGTTGGTCAACATGCCCAATCCTTTTCCAATTTCGACATTATCCGCTTCAATATTTCTCAGCGTACGATCGGGATGTTTCAACTCATTTCCGGTAATCATCAACTTACTCATGACCGCTGCTCCTGCACTGGTACCGGCAATTAATCCGCCATTGGCATAACAGTCATGGATTGCTTTTTCAATAGCAGTTCCGGCAACAATATCCATAAATCGGTTTTGATCGCCTCCTGAAATGTAAATCATTTTGGCATTTCTGATGGAATCAACTTTAGATGC
>NZ_DATJCY010000374.1:0-4857 GCF_035577925.1 Gelidibacter sp.
TAGAATTAAAAATTCAGCTATTAAGATTTACTTCCTAGCATTGCATAAGCCTCATCAATAAAGGTATAAATATCTTCGTTAAACGGATCTTCTGATTCGTCAACCTTTAAGGAGCGATGCCCTAAACGTACAACAATCATATTGTCATCGGGTTGTACAATCACATATTGACCCAAATGCCCACGCATCATAAAAAAGTCTTTCCCTTTATAATCTTGGATCAGCCACCAGCCATAGCCATATTCTGGGCTTTCGGCAAAACGTGGTGTTATGGATTTGGCTACAAATGCCGAATCTAAAATTTGTTTGCCATTCCATTTGCCATGATCTTTAAACAATTTGCCATAACGTGCAAAATCCTTGGCATTACTGGCAATACAGCAGTAGGCTTTGACCAGATCATTCTCTGCACTATCCACTTGCCAAAGCGTTGAATTTTCAGAACCTAAAGGTTTCCAAAACGATTCTGATAGATAATCATATAGTTTTTTGCCAGTTGCTTTTTCGATGACCATTGCTAAAAGTTGGGTGTCACCACTAGCGTATTTATATTTTTTACCAGGCTCAGTTTCCATTTTTAATCCTAAAATTACCTTGGCTAAATCGTCATCAAAATAAGCGCGCGTGGTGATGGATAGAGGCGAATAGTAAGCTTCGTCCCAGTTGGTGCCAGAACTCATGGACGATAAATCGCCAACGGTCATTTTTGCGGCTTGTCCTTCGCTAAACTCCGGAAAGAAATCGCCAACAGGTTGGTCCAGTCCTTTAATTTGTCCTTGTTCAATAGCTTTTTGCATCAATCCGGACACATAACTTTTGGCCATTGAAAAGGAGTTTGATTTGGAATCTTCATCAAATCCATCGTAATAATTCTCAAACCAAATGCTGTCATTTTTAATAATGACATAGGCAATAGTTCCCAAATCGTTATTGAGTTTCTGAAGCGTTTCTGTTTCTTTTACCGAATTGTAATTGACATGGTTTGGCCAAGGTTGTGATAATCCATTGGCAACTACTTCATTGTCAAATTCTTTGTAATCTTCTAAAAAAGCTGTCGTGTGACCTTTAAGGTAAATGGTTCGTGCTGCTTTTATTAAATAATCAGTGTCTGTAATGTATAAACCAGCTACGATGAGAACGATAAGGATAAAAATCCATTTAAAGAGTTTTTTAATAAATGTCATAAGGTTGGTGTTTAGTGGAATAAATATAGGGAATAATCTTTCAATAATTACATAACAAGATTATACTGAAGCTTTCACAATCCCGATAGGGTTGTCGAGATAAAACTTGTGAGTTTTAAAACAAGGATTGTTGCTTATAAGGGTTTTCATGTTCCAATAACCATTGTTTGCGATGCAATCCGCCGGCATAACCTGTTAAACTACCATCACTTCCAATAACCCGATGGCAGGGAACAACAATCCACAGTGGATTTTTACCGTTGGCATTGGCAACTGCTCGTATGGCTTTGACATCGCCCAGTTGTTGGGATAACTGCAAATAAGAAATCGTTTTTCCATAGGGAATAGTCTGTAATTGGTTCCAGACTTTTTTTTGAAATTCAGTACCTTCCAAGTTTATTTGCAAATCGAACTGTGTGCGTTTACCTTCAAAATATTCACGGAGTTGATGCGCACAGTCCTCAAGGACTTCGGGAATAATATCGGTTGTTTTTTCGTCAGAATCTAATATATAAATGGAGGTTATGCCGTCTTCATCACCAACAATTTTGGTAAAACCTAATGGTGATTTGATGATGCAAGTTTCCATTTTACCTAGCTTTCTAAAATAATACTCGTGGTCGGAACACCGTATTGTGAAATGCGCTCAATAAAAGTGACCAGATTTTTATTGTTTTTGAAATAGGCAAGAATGCATAAACTGTCTTCGCCCGTAATCCGGTCACAACGCTGCACTTCATCTTGATGAATAATTTGGTTGTAGGCGGTTCTTAAAGTACTCGATTGATGAATTTTTAAATTGATATAAACCTTGGTATTGATGCCCAGTTTTTCGTCATTGAGTTTTAAAGAATAGCCTAAGATTATGCCTTTTTCTTCCAATTGTTTCACACGTTTTCCAACAGCCGGTGCTGAAAGATCTACTTTTTTGCCAATAGTTGCAAAAGATTCGCGCGCATTTCTGCGCAACATTTGAATAATTTCATTATCGATGTCATCCATTTGATTCAAAATTAGAATTAGGTTATTTCATTTTAATCGAAAGTAAATATATGATATTATTTCGAATAATAACCAATTCTTTAATGTCTATAAATGGATTTGCGAATGAAAATCTGTGATGATATGAGATTTTTATGTATTTAAGAGTCGAACTACATCCTTTGCAAAATAAGAAGCGATGATATCGGCACCCGCACGTTTTATGGCCATTATTTGTTCCATCATCACGGCATCATGGTCCAGCCATCCTTTTTCGGCGGCTGCTTTGAGCATGGCATATTCGCCAGAAACTTGATACACCGCAACAGGAACATCGACTGCATTTTTGATGTCGCGCACAATATCCAAATAGCATAATCCTGGTTTTACCATGACAATGTCTGCACCTTCATCAATATCCATTTGGGTTTCTCTAAGAGCTTCCAATCGGTTGCCAAAATCCATTTGATAGGTTTTTTTGTCTTTGGGAATATTTTTTATCGCTACCGGAGCAGAATCTAAGGCATCCCGAAATGGGCCATAAAATGCCGACGCATATTTGGCCGAATAACTTAAAATTCCGGTATTCACAAATCCTTCATGTTCCAATGCTTCACGGATAGCCAAAATACGCCCGTCCATCATATCACTTGGCGCTACAAAATCGGCGCCTGCTCTGGCATGTGAAATGCTCATTTGTGCCATCAGATCGGCACTGTCATCATTAATAATGATTCCGTTTTTTACAATGCCGTCATGCCCGTACATGGAATAAGGATCAAAAGCAACATCGGTCATGACCAGCATGTCCGGACACGCATTTTTAACCGTTTTAATGGCGCGCTGCATCAGCCCGTCGGGATTGATGGCTTCTGAACCTATATTGTCTTTTAAAAACTCGGAAACTTTGACAAACAATAAAACAGATTTCAACCCCATGTTCCAAAGTTCCTTGACCTCTTTTTCGAGCAGATCCAAACTGTAACGGTAGTAATTGGGCATGGATGCAATTTCTTCTTTTAGGTTTTCGCCTTCAATTACAAAAAGCGGAACCAAAAAATCGTTGGGCGAAATTGTTGTTTCTCTTACCAACGAGCGGATGGCTTCATTAGCTCTTAATCTTCTATTTCTTCTTAAAGGATACATGTTTTTGAGTATTAAGTTTGTGGTAATATTTAAAATTCAATCCAATCTATTGGGTTTTTTAAAACGCGAATCAGTTTTTCTTCTTCACTATTTTTTTGAGGGTGATAATCGTAAATCCATTGTACGTGTGGCGGCAAACTCATCAAGATACTTTCAATGCGTCCGTTGGTTTTTAATCCGAACAAAGTGCCTTTATCATGAACTAAATTGAATTCAACATAACGACCACGTCTAATTTCTTGCCATTTACGTTGTTCATCAGAATAGGATAAGTCTTTGCGTTTTTCGACAATTGGAATATAACCTTCCAGAAAACTGTTGCCAACTTCAGTGACAAAGTTGTACCAATCGTCCATGGTCATGTCATCATTTGCTTTGCAGTAATCAAAAAATAAACCGCCGACACCGCGTGCTTCATGCCGATGTGCATTCCAGAAATATTCATCACATTTCTTTTTGTAAAGCTCGTAAAATTTAGGTTGATGTTTGTCGCAAGCCGTTTTACAAATTTGATGAAAATGAATGGCATCTTCATCAAACAAATAGTAAGGTGTCAAATCTTGTCCGCCACCAAACCATGAATCTACCATGGTTCCATCTTGATCGTACATTTCAAAATAACGCCAATTGGCATGAACGGTCGGTACCATCGGATTTTTTGGATGGAGTACCAAGCTTAAGCCACAGGCATAAAAATCGGCATCTTTTACTCCAAAATATTGCTGCATGCTTTCGGGTAATTTTCCATGAACTGCAGAAATATTGACACCTCCTTTTTCAAAAACATGACCGTTTTCAATAACGCGCGTACGGCCACCACCGCCTTCAGGGCGTTCCCAGAGATCTTCTTTAAATTTTGATTTGCCATCTACTGCTTCAAGTTTTGAAGTGATCGTATCTTGAAGATTAAGTATGTAATTGTAAAATTTGTCTTTTGTTGATAATCCTGCAAGTTCTCCCTGACCTGCAAGGTTTTGGGAACCTTGTAGGTCTAAAATCGAACCTTGTAGATCTAACCTTAAACCTTGCAGATCTAAACTTGCTATTTCTTCTTTTTGTAATTCCATATTCAAAAAATTATTTGGGGTAAAATCATGATGTGTGATTTTAAAGTTTTCTAAGCTATCGAACAATTCTATCACAAATTTTTTCTCAATTTGTACAGCGGCTTGATTGGTGTTTTCAGTAAAATATTGATAAGACGAATATTTATAATCATTTAATTCTGTCGTAATTTCGTGATGTATTGGATTATTATGAACGTACATGATGACATTTCTTAAATAATCTTCAGAATCAATGCGTTTTCGTCTAAAATGTTTTTCAAACAAACTTCCAGTTCGGGATTGTTGTTTGTTAAAAGCTTTTGCATAGGCATTGAAAAAGTTTGAGAGCGATTGGGTGACGATCTGTTCATCTTCATTTAATCTTATGACGAAATGAAAATGGTTTTTTAGTAAACAATAAGCTAGTACTTCAACTTTGTTTTCTAAATATTTATTGAATAACATTAAAAAATATTCCTTATTTCCACTAGATTTAAAGA
>NZ_DATJCY010000375.1:0-2332 GCF_035577925.1 Gelidibacter sp.
AGATTAATGATATTCTAAACATTCGAATTAAGGTACTCGATCAAGAAAACGTCAGTATTTTTAATCCGATAGGTGAAGGGAACTTGAATGCCAGTGCTGCCGAGCGAGCTTATTTTGATGGGTTTACCGTAGATTCGCACGGCAGAATTAGAATTCCCGAACTTGGGCAATTGACTGTTTTAGGCTATACCACCAGCGAGATTGAAGAGCTTATTAAAAATAAGTTGTTGGAGGAACAATTTAAGGAAACGGCCAATATGTTTATTACCGTAAAACTTTCAGGATTGCGCTACACCGCGATGGGCGAAGTAGGTTCGCCGGGATCGCAGATCTTATTTCAGGAACGTGTTAATATTTTTCAGGCCATTGCCAATGTGGGCGAAGTAGCTATTACCGGCGATCGAAAAGATGTGATGGTCATTCGCCAATATCCGCAAGGACAGCAAATTCACCATCTCGATTTGACCGATGTCAATGTGATGCATTCCCCCTATTATTATATTCAACCCAATGATATGATCTATGTGAAACCGCTCAAACAAAAAACTTGGGGGACCGGAACAACAGGTAGGGATACGCTCACCACGATCGTTTCAGTAGTCAGTCTTCTTGCTACCACCGTTTTATTAATTACAAGATTGTAGTTTATTATGGAAGATCAAGATTTGGATTACTCAGAACCAAGAGGTACCTATTTCGACTTTAGGGGATACTTATTTAAAGTGCTCAATTTATGGAAGTTTGTACTTTTGAGCATTGCCTTTGCCTTGGTGGTTGCTTATCTGATTAATGTTAGAAAACAGAATGTTTATAAATTAGATTCTCTTATTTCTGTAGAAAGTGATCAAAATCCTTTTTTCACGGCCAATACCAGTATTTCGTTCAATTGGGGAGGTGTTTCTGGTAAGGTTGGTAAAGTAATGACCAGCGTCAAAACCCGAACGCATAATGAATTGGTCATCGATTCCTTGCAATATTATATGGAATATCTGCAGCAAGGCAAATATTGGATGGAGGATATCTATAAAAAATCGCCGTTTGTGGTGACATTAGATAAATCAAAAGGACAAATTTTAGGGAAAGATATTGGCATTAAGTTCATTAACGACAAAGAGTTTGAACTGTCCGCCAGTTTTGATAAAAGTGAATTCACGGCACAACGCTATGCCGATAAGGAAAAATACAATGAGAATTTTAATACGGGCGAATTTGTCCAAACCTATAGTTTTGGACAAGTTATAAACCTGCCTTTCTTTAATGGTACCATTACCCAGCGCAACGGTCGGAATATTGTAGCGGGTGCCCAATATTATCTCAGGTTTTTAGATTTTGATTCAATAGTTAATCAGTATAAAAACAATGTCGCGATTGCACCGTTTTCAGGAAGTTCATCATCGGTGTTGACCTTGTCTTTAGCGGGAAGCAACAAGGCCAAAATTGTGGATTATCTGAATGCCACGACTTCTATTTTGAGCAAAACCGAACTGGAACGTAAAAACTTGTATGCTACCAATACCATCAAATTTATTGATAGCAGTTTAAATTCGGTCAATGATAATCTGAAAGATGTGACCGACGAGATGAACAAATTCAGAAAGGCAAACAAGTTGTTTGATGTTACCGAAGAAATGAATATCGTTTCAGGAAAATTAAGAGCGTTGGATTTAACACGTGAAGAAGAACGCACCAAATTGAACTATCTCAATTCATTGGAAACCTATCTGCGCACCAAAACCGATTATACCCAGATTGCCGCGCCAACATCTGTAGGCATCAATGAAGGTAATATTTTATCGAGCGTTGCCAAAATCACCGCATTGGCCATCGAGCGTCAAACCAAGGAATACACGGTTAAAGAAGGCAATGTGATTTTTAAGGATATTGACCGACAGATTGATGCCGAAAAGAATGTGTTGTTGGAAACGATAGACAATACCAAACGGACCATTGGTGTTAATTTAGACGCCATAAATAGTAATATCGCCCGATTTGAGGCACAACTGAGCAATTTGCCGGAAGACCAACAAGAATTCCTGAAAATTCAACGTAAGATGAATATCAGTCAGGAAGCTTATAATGTTTATTTGACAAAACGTGGCGAAGCAGCTATTGTAAAAGCGGCAAACGTATCGGATATCAGTACCATTGATGAGGCCAAAGATATTGGTGGCGGCCGTATTGGCCCTAACAAAAGCCTTAATTATATGATGGCATTGATGCTGGGCTTTTTTATTCCAATGTTCTTGATTTTCGTCATTTTCCTATTGGACAATACCATTCATGGTTCAGACGATGTGGAGCGCTTGTCGAGTATTCCTATTCTTGGATTGAT
>NZ_DATJCY010000376.1:0-3357 GCF_035577925.1 Gelidibacter sp.
AAAAGATTTGTACATCGTATCATAACTTGAAAACCCGTTATTATAGGCAATTTCCTTTAAAGTCAGATGGCTAAACATGATATCCCCAACCACGTTGACCATACGCTTTTTGGTATAAAACTCATAAAACGTACCACCATAGTACGCTTTACAATCTTTCTGAAACTGGTTATAGTTTCTGTCTAAATGCTCAAGTAAATCCTTAACAGATTTCTGATCGCCAGCAGTATATTGTTCCAACACCTTGTTTAAATACTTTAAATGCTGTGGCGTGGGTTTTAAAAGATGCTTTGGAATGCCCAGCTCGTGGAGTACAAACCTAACCGTAGCGCTTCCTCTTTCCAGAATGGCCATTCCGGTTACAAGGTGTATCTCTGTTTTTGTGGAGTAATGAACATGGACAGCAAGGAGCCTATTCTTTATAATTGGGAGTTCTATATTCAGTAGTCCATCAATGGAAACCAGTCTTTTTAAAAGCCTATCAGATTCTAGGATTTCCTTGTCATCCAAACTGATCTCTGTGAGAAATTCACTTTTATAATAGCTGTAGCCACGGGCTAAAAAACCAATCTGTTTAAAAAACGTTTCATAAAAACCGATCAATCTTTTGGTATAGCGCAAAATAAATCCGTTGTGCTCATAATAAAACATGGAATGCTTGAGAGACTTTGCAAACCTGACCATCGCCTCTTCCAAAATTTTATCAATATAGAATACCAAATAAAAATTCATTGAAGATTTATTATGCTTATGAACCTGTAACATTCAAATTTATCAAGGATCGCTTTTAATGAAAAGGACATAACTTGCTAAAAAACATAAAGTTATAAAAATAAGTCCTAATTAAAAAATAGGCAGAAACCACCACATTCGGACCATAACACAACCACTTCCCGCCCTAATCCGGCAAGTCGAATTTGCCTCACACAAATTATCCTGTCGAATTCGATCTAAAAGAATCAATAATTGTCAAATTAGTGCGTAGTCCATGGTGTGTCGTTGGTATAAGTGCTGTTAGACTCAGTTACCCTTCATCAATCATCGGTCATCACCCATTCACTAAAAATCACCAATCGTCATGTCGTCTATATTCTATATTCACCAATTTCAACTTCTCCCGATAACTATCGGGATTCAATTTCTATTTCAGGACGGGTCAGAACGGGTCATTTTGAACATGATAATACAACTGTATAATTCTTTTAGGACTATCAACTATATTTGTATATCTACAACAGGATTTAATCAATAATCTGTTCAGCTATTTCAGGACGGGTCAAATCTCACTTTTATTCTTTCCTGCCTCTATCAAAGCAACAATTTGGCATCTTTGTTCTAAGTTAAATTGTTTATATTTTTTCACAAGACAAATTTAGCACTAGGCCAATCACTTGGGGCTTGTCTTAAGTGATTTTTAATATGTGTTGCACTTATAAGTTGAACTTACAAATTAATATTTCTCGCAGAGAAACCAGAAGCAGGATGGTGAAAAAAAACTCCGGGAACTCAGCGAAAACTCCGCGTACCCTGTTCGCACCCATCCACGAGCAGAACCTTTATTTTACTTCATTTTTATACCATACCGCCAAAGCAAGCAACATACTTAATGGGTGGGAATACTCGACCATGTTTTTGGTTTTAAAATTATTGTAAAACCTAGCAAGGAGTTCTTTCGGAAGAAAGGGATGAAGATTTTCCCCAAAGAGATGTTCCTGAAGTTTTTCGTCATTTTCCATTCCCAAAAACTGAAGTTCCCAATTGCGTTGTATAAAAGGTTTTCCCAATTTTCCATTAATAACCCGCTTAACTTTGTCAACAATTTGATAAGGCAAGTTATAAGGCGATTTGTTTTTTTGAAAGGTATAAAGGTTATAAGGTTTTTGCGCTTGCCAGATTATTTTTGCCACTTCGGGAGATTCATTCTTTAAATAAGCAATTTGTATTTTCCGATCAGCTAAGTACTCTTCGTTAATACCACATATAAATGCCGCCATCCGGTCATCATAATAGGGTGCCTGAACGGGATTCGTGGCTTCAAAAATAGCAAAACCCAAATTTGTCCAGCGAACCGCTCGGGTGCTACTAAGATATGCTCGAGCTTTAGCAGAAACATTTTCGATAGGAATAGTATCCCACACCTCTTTTATCCGTTGTTTTAAATAGGGCATAAATTCGCCCTCAATTTCCCATTCTTTCCATAAAGCTTCCGCTAACTCCTGCCCTCCTTTAACTATGATCTTTTTTAATAGCCATTCCTCCACATTTTCTTCAGTAAGATCCTTAGGTGCTGGCGAATCAAAAAGTACATCTCCCCAATGGCCCAAAGTGAACACCCCATCCATTTTACGAAACTCTTCGATTACAGCCATTTGCCGAGCGTGGGTAAATTCGGTGCCATAATTCAGCAACTTTGCCAATTGGTCCACCTTATCCCACAAATATCCCTCTCGAATGGTCATATCATTATATTTATAACCTAGTACTTCGGCAATCTTTTTGGCAATTATTCCTTCCTTATAACCATTATGGAAGGAGTAGCTATAGGATAACACGGGATTTCCCAATTTGGAATAGGCTACGGCTTGGGTTCTGCTGTCCAGACCTCCAGAAAGGGGAAGCAAAACCGTGTCATTACTTGCCTGCTCTTTGCAGATGGTGTGAAAAAGCTCCGTGAATTCATTTACCGCTTGGTCAAAGGATATATCTCGAGGGCTGTAATGCCATTTGAACCAAGGTTGACTATCTACCCAATTCCCCTTGTCATCTATGGTATTGATTGTTCCCGGAGGTAACACTTTTTCATCCTTCCAGTAGGTATCTGTTCCCAAAAAATAGCTGGTGGCGGCAAAGATGCAGATGGCTTTTTTGTCCAATTCATGGGGAGCGCGAACTTTTACATAGGTTTGGTTGGTAGGGATGACAGAAGTTTTTATTTGTTTCATTGAAGAAAGAGGTTTAGGTTCTCGCAGCGTTTATTCTTAAAAGGGGCTAACCAGATGGCGAAGACCGTCTTTTAATGATTTCGCATTAAATTAATTTAAAAGCCAACAGTTTTCTTGTAAAGTTCCATCAAGAAAAATCAATTAGCAAAGCTAATAAAAAAAAACTCGCACTACTTTCCCACTAAACTCCCCGACCTCTATGTGAGTTCCATCTATTCAACACCTCATTGTACAACGCCTCCATCCCTCGTACCATCTGAGCTTCATTGTGCTGCACTTCTACCTTTTTCCTCGCCGCCTGTCGCACCACCTCAATCTCCTCCAACGACATCTTCTCAAAATTCATCACCACCTCTGCCATCGCCTTTACGTCTCGGCTTGGCACAAGCCAGCCCTCCTTTCCATTCTCAATTAA
>NZ_DATJCY010000377.1:0-7423 GCF_035577925.1 Gelidibacter sp.
TCCCGCAGCTTCGCCTGTCGGTAGGTATAAAAAAATGAGTTAGTCAAACGTGGATACGGCCGCGCCAGGACAGCTATGCCTTTTTTGGCCGGCCCGATGCCACCAATAGTTATGCGCCATAATTATGATTCATAGTCTATAACTGCTCTCTTTTTATACTTAACAATCAACCTTACCGATAAATATATAACGGTAAAAAAAGCCCACTCCCAAGTTTTCGACGACCGTTGGAGCAGGCCAAGAGTTAAAATAAATGTATCACTTTAACCAACACAAAATTATGATAAAAAATCATAACACATCAAGGCTACGGCGCATTTTTGGCTGTAACCTACTTTTACTAATTTTCACCCTGCCACTCACCGCCCAAGACCTACTGGTCACCGGCAGGGTCACTGACGGCAACCTGCCCATATCTGGTGCAAGTATTATCATTAAAAATACCATGACGGGTACCGTCTCAGACTTTGACGGGCGTTACAGCATCACTGCCAAAGCTACGGACACGCTGGAAGTTTCTTATTTGGGATATAGTACGGTTACTGTTCCTGTTCAAGGCCGTAAGGCCATAGATGTCACCTTACAAGAAGATGCAACTGCGCTTAGTGAGGTGCGTATTAATGCGGGATACTATTCTGTAAAAGATCGTGAAAGAACAGGTAGTATTGCCAGAATTACTTCAAAAGATATAGAGAAACAACCTATAAGCAATCCGTTGGCGGCTATGCAGGGACGTATGGCAGGCGTAAATATCACACAATCGTCGGGTGTGCCTGGTGGTGGTTTTGATATTCAGATTCGAGGAAAAAACAGTCTTAGAACTGACGGAAACGCGCCTTTATACATTGTGAATGGCATTCCTTTTGGAACTGAAAATATCGGAAACACTTCAATATCCGGTGGGATATTACCAGGCATCCATGGTGGTGTAAGCTCTCTAAATAGCATTAATCCTGTCGATATAGAAAGTATTGAGGTCTTAAAAGATGCTGACGCCACCGCAATATACGGCTCACGTGGTGCAAATGGAGTAGTTCTAATTACTACTAAAAAGGCAAAACAAGCCAAAACAACTGTTAACATTAATACTTATACAGGCGTTGGCAGTGTTACACGAAAACTGAAATTAATGAACACTGAACAATACCTAACAATGCGTGAACAGGCACTTATCAATGATGGCATTATAGAATTCCCTTCTTATGCTTATGATGTCAACGGAACCTGGGATAGAAACCGCTATACTGATTGGCAAAACGAGCTAATAGGCGGAACCGCTTATACCAATAGTGTTCAGGCCTCAATATCGGGAGGCTCTGAAAGTACTAGATTTTTACTGAGTGGTACAAATTACAGAGAAACCACTGTATTTCCGGGGGATTCTAAATTTAAAAAGACTTCGGTAAACTTTAACCTTCAACATATTTCAGAAGATAAAAAGTTCGAAGTCGCTCTTTCCGGAAATTATATTTCAGATCAGAATAATTTACTAGCCACCGACCTTACTCGACAAGCCTATATCTTACCTCCAAACGCACCTGAACTTTATAATTCTGACGAAAATTTAAACTGGGAAAATTCAACATGGGAAAATCCACTACGTCTTTTAGAGGAAAAGTATTTAGCTAGAAACAATAATCTAATTGCAAACAGTATGATTATATATAGTCCACTTCCAAATTGGGAACTGAAAACTGGTATAGGGTTTACAGACTCGAACTTACTGGAGTCTAAAGCTTCACCACATACAGTATGGAATCCTGCATACGGGTTTGGAAGTGAAATGTCTTATTTATACTTAAATGATGCGAACTTACAATCGTGGAATTTTGAACCTCAATTATCTTTTAAACAAAAAATTCTTGGAGGACAACTAACTACATTGATTGGAGCTACCTTTCAAAGCCGAAGCCGAAGACAATCAGGATTTTATGCCTGGGGATTTTCTAACAACAACTTAATAAATAATATTGCAGCAGCTTCGAATGTAGTAGCATTAGGCACCAACAATTCTGAATACAGATATAGCGCCATATTCGGACGTATTAATTATTCCTATAGTGACAAGTATTTTCTAAACCTTACAGGGCGTAGAGATGGTTCCAGCCGTTTCGGTCCAGGAAAAAGGTTTGCTAATTTTGGTGCTATTGGTGCAGCATGGTTATTTTCAAGAGAAAACTTCTTTAGTGAAAACATACAGTGGTTAAGTTTTGGAAAATTAAGAGGAAGTTATGGAACTACAGGAAGTGACCAAATTGGAGATTACCAGTTCCAAAACACCTATAATTTATCAGGATTAAGCTATCAAGGTGTAATAGGGCTGGAACCAACCCGTCTGTTCAATCCTGATTTTAGTTGGGAAACCAATACAAAAATAGAAGGAGCTTTAGAATTAGGGTTTCTTAAAGACAGATTGTTACTGTCCGTAGTACATTACCGCAATCGTTCCTCCAATCAGTTAGTCGGCATTCCTTTACCGGGAACAACAGGTTTTCCTCTTGTAACAGCCAATTTAGATGCTACTGTTCAGAATACAGGTTGGGAATTTGAAATACAGGGAAAACTAATCAGTAATGACAATTTTTCGTGGACGACATCTTTAAATCTTACGCTACCGAAAAACAAGCTGATTTCTTTCCCTGACCTTGAAGGCTCTACCTATGCTAATCAATATGTAATCGGGCAGGCTTTGGATATTTATAAAGTTTATCATTATACAGGAATGAATCCGCAGGCAGGTATTTATGAATTTGAAGATTATGACGGGGACGAACAAATTACAGCGGGTAACGACAGAGAGAAAATAATCCGTATTACACCTGAATTTTTCGGAGGTCTTCACAATAGTATCAGCTATAAAAAGTGGCAGTTTGATTTTTTATTCCAATTCGTAAAACAATTAGGTAGCAACTATAATTATTTCGGAATATTACCGGGAGTGGCTAATAATTTACCAACAGATTTTACCGATGCTTGGCAGCAACCGGGAGATAACAGTGCTATTCAGCTTTATACTACCGGACTTAACAGTGAAGCAACTAACGCTTATTATAGATTTTTAAGCAGTGATGGAGCATTTAGTGATGCGTCATTTATTAGGCTCAAAAATCTGTCTTTGTCTTATACACTTCCAACGATATGGTCAGAATCAACAACCTGTCGTATTTATATGCAAGGACAGAATTTATTGACAATTACCCGATTTAATGGGCCCGACCCTGAAAATCAATCAGGAATACGGCTACCTCCTCTACGGATATTTTCTTTAGGTATTGAACTAAATTTTTAATCTAATCGTTATGAAAAAAACAATAATATTTATAAATAATAAGCACATAAAGATTGTAAGTTTATTATTAACAGTAATACTTTTATCAAGTTGCGAGAGCTTTATTGAAGTTGATCATCCTGACTCACAACTTACAGACAATATTGTCTTTAATGATTTAGGATCAGCAGAAGCTGCTATTACAAATATTTATAGTAAGTTATCAAACAATGTTTTGGTATGCGGTAACTTAAATGGAATTTCAATTTTACTGGGAAGTTATGCAGATGAATTGCAAACATACAATACTGGCATATCAGAATTTCAATTTTTCCAAAACAGTCTTGTTGCTACAAATACAAATGTGGCTTCACTATGGAATGGTAGCTATAACTTAATATATGCAACTAATGCGATAAAAGAAGGGCTAGAAAATTCCACCGCACTTTCTCAAAACAATAAGAATAGGCTTATAGGAGAGGTATTGTTTTTAAGAGCTTATATACATTTTCATCTTTTGAACCTTTTCGGTGAGATCCCTTATGTAGCAACAACAAATTACGTTGCAAATTCTAGTATTGAAAAACTACCAGTATCACAAATATACACCTTACTAATCGCGGATTTAGAGAAAGCTAAATCACTTGTGCCTACTACCCAAAGCCCATTTAAAGTTCGTGCAGGTATCGATGCTGTAAAATCATTATTAGCAAGGGTTCATTTATACAATACAGATTGGGAATTAGCAGAAGCCGAAGCAAGTTCAGTAATAAATTCAGGAAACTTTATTTGGGTAGAATCTCTTGATGATGTTTTTTTGAAAAATAGCACAGGGACCATATGGCAACTAATGCCAACCAAAGATGGGCTTCCGACTCAGGAGGGGCAAAGCTTTATTTTTAAAATGGGACCTCCGAATAATCGCGCATTAAATACACACCTAGTTGATGCTTTTGAACATGGTGATTTGCGCAAAGAACACTGGATTGGAAGTGTGAAGGGAAATGCAGGAATATGGTACTATCCGTTCAAATATAAGCAAAATACCACTGAAACCACATCCACTGAATATTCCATCTTATTCCGATTAGAGGAATTATACCTGATCAGGGCAGAAGCACGGACACATTTACGTGATTTTGATGGTGCAAGAAATGATCTTAACAAAATCCGTAATCGCGCCTTATTGGCAAATACATCAGCAGAGACAGGACTGCAACTTATAGACGCTATTATACAAGAACGGCGTATAGAGTTTTTTAGCGAATTGGGACATCGTTTTTTTGATTTAAAAAGGGCAGGAATAATAAATTCTGCACTTTCTCCAATTAAACTTGGATGGGATTCAACTGATAGCCTACTACCTATTCCAGAATCAGAAACGTTGCTTAACCCTAATTTATTGCCTCAGAATCCTGGGTATTAATTGATTAATAAAAATATAAATATGAAAAACTTAAATCTTCATATAAATACCGGATATTTAATATTAGCATTATTTTATGGCTGGACTTGCCATTCACAAGAAAAGAGAATGCTCACCCCTGAAGATTATAACCTTTGGCATACCCTAAACATGGGAGAGGTCTCTGAGGATGGAGTATGGACTTCTTTCTCAAAATTGTATGATAATAATATTGATACATTGTTCTTAAAAAACACAGTTACAGATTTTCAGTACGTATTTCCTTCTGGTAATAACGAAAAGATAACACCCAAAGGAGACCTCTTTGCCTATCTGAAATCAGGAACATTACACATTTTGCAAACAACAACAGGTGAACAGAAAGAACATCCAAACGTCGTTAAATTTGAATTTACTAAGGATGGAAAACACCTTATCTACCAATCCAATTCGACAACATTCAATACATTAGTAATTATAAATATTAAAACAGGACAGGTTCGGGAATTCGAAAACATTAAAGAATATAGCTTGAGCCCAACGGAAAAATACTTAGCCATGATTCAAACTCATGATCGAGCTGAATCAGTAAAATTAATAAATCTATTGGAGTTTAAACTACATAAATTATTGTCACAAAATCATAATTCAGAATATCAAAATTTAACATGGAATACCACAGGAAATTCTTTGGCTTACTATATTTCCAGTACGGCAAAAAATGATTACAAAATAGTTTTTACACCTAACGTAGATAATCCTTCAAGTATAATCAAGCTTGATCCAACAACAATTAAAAATTTTCCAACTGATGTATATATCATAAAAACCAAACTGCATATTTCAAATAATGGTGATAAAGTGTTTTTTGACACTACGCCCGTTACCAATATATCGGAAATCGCTACAAAAATTCAGGTATGGAAATCGTCGGACAAAGAAATTCCTCCCAAATCAAAAATAAATTTTCAAAAATGGAATGTTTGGCTTCCCATAGAAAACAAAGTTTATGAAATAGAACGCGACAATCTAATTGTTAGCGGTATAACAGACAATTACCAAAAGGCCATATTATTGGATAATGATGTCTATCTCCCCTTGTATGAATATGGTGATAGGTATAGTGATGTTTACGTGATGGATTTGAATACAGGAATAAAAAAGAAAATAATTCAAAAACAATTAAGAGCATATCACCATATCGTTATTGATCCTAAAGAGCATTACATAGCCTATTTTAAAAATAAACATTGGTGGATATATGACATTAAAACCGATAAGGAAACCTGTGTTACAAAGAATATACAAGCAGTATTTAACAAATCTATGAGCGATCGCCTTGACGACCATAGAGCCTATGGATTCGGTGGGTGGACTTCATCGGGGCAGATGATGGTTTATGATGAGTTTGATATATGGTTAATTTCTACCGACGGTAGAAAAAGTCAAAAAATGACTAGCGGGGGGAACTCCGGTATAAGGTATCGTATCAATACGTATTTAGGCAGATCAATCAGGGATAGTTTTTTTGGATTTGTGTCAACTTCATATGATTTAAATGACGAGCTATTAATGCGAAACTTTAATACCAATAAACTAAGTGAAGGATTTGGAGTTTGGGATAAGAAGAAAGGGTTCCAGGAAATCATACATAAGGATTGGAAAATTACACATATTAAAATAATCGGGGAAAACAATTTTCAAATCAGTATAAGTAGATTTGATATGCCGTCTAAAATTTTGAGTATAAATACACATATAAAACAAATAGCCCAAGCTAATGAGCAACAAAAACAATTTTATTGGGGAAAATCAAAGTTGATTTATTATCAAAGTCCAGATGGTAAGAAATTAAAAGGAGCATTATTTTACCCCGCAAATTATGATTCAAGTAAAACATACCCGATGATTGTTTCTATCTATGAAAACATGTCAAATTCCTTGCATGAATACATTATCCCCTCACTGAAAGATTTTGGAGGATTCAATGTAACTAACTATAGTTCTGATGGTTATTTTGTTCTTTTGCCAGATATTGCCTACACACTTAATAAGCCGGGAAACTCAGCCCTAGAATGTGTTTCCTCTGCGATTGACGAAGCGGTTAAAATCGGTTCAATTGATGAAAATAATATTGGACTTATCGGACATTCTTTTGGAGGCTTTGAAACTACTTATATTATTAGTCAAACAGATAGGTTCAAAACTGCTGTTGCGGGAGCAGGAGTCACAGATCTACTTAGTTTTTATCTTGATATTGATTCATCCAATCTATCTAACATTGAACGATTTGAAAGTGAACAATTCAGAAATAAAATTCCATTTACTGATACAGAATTTCTTATGGAATCACCTATTATGAATGTTAAAACAATGAATACCCCTATTTTATTATTCTTTGGAAGCAATGATCGAATGGTTAAACCCTCTTATAATATTAAACTATTTTTAGCATTATGGAGATTAAAAAAAGATTCTATATTAGTAATTTATCCAGATGAAGAACATTCAATAGTTAATGAAATTCACCAAATCGATTTAACATTAAAAATAAAAAAATGGTTTAATTCCTTTTTGAAAAATAAAAATCATTAATATAAAGAATAAAAAAGAGGTCGTCTAAAAACTATTTAGGCGACCTTTTATTTTTTGGTTATTTTGTTTTGATTATGGATTCTCTCGGATAATTAGGTAATTAGTTTTGAGTTAAAATGAGGCAAAGCGATTCTTACATCGCTAAACTCACTTTT
>NZ_DATJCY010000378.1:0-3858 GCF_035577925.1 Gelidibacter sp.
AAAGTGCGTTATGGCTGTGCTGTAAAATGCGGATGTGTAAGGTTCGTAAGTTTTTTAGGATCGATGCAGCCCTTAAGCTGTCCATAGTTGGTCCAAGAAGCATGCATGCGCCGTCATTGACATTTCTTAAATCATCTATAAATTGTTGCTTGCCACATATTACGCCCCCAACAGTATCGCTGGAACCATTGATGAATTTGGTCAAACTATGAATTACAATATCGGCACCCAACTGCGCCGGTGAAATGGATAAGGGCGAAAATGTGTTGTCAACCACGAGTTTTATATTGTGTTTCTTTGCCAATTTTGCCAAACCTGCAATGTCTGCAACCTCCAATAATGGATTGCTCACCGATTCGCAAAAAATTACTTTTGTTTGTGGCGTAATAGCCGCTTCAACAAGGTCTAATTTGGTGATATCTACAAATGTGGTCTGGATATTGAAACGTGGCGTAAAGTTTTTTAGAAAAGCATATGATCCACCATAAATCGTTCGGCTGGAAACAATATGATCTTGTGCGCCGCAAAGTTGCATTAAAACAGAGGTGATGGCACTCATTCCCGATGCCGTTACACTTGCGGTTTCAGTCCCTTCCATTGCAGCCAGTGCTTGTCCTAGATAAAGATTGGAAGGCGTAGAGTGGCGCGAGTACAAATAGCAGCCATCGGCATTGCCCTCAAACGTATCAAACATTGTTTTTGCAGAAAGGAACGTATAGGTGGAAGAGTCAGAAATAGAAGGATTGACACCTCCAAATTCTCCAAAGTATTGTAAGTCCTGAATATTATTTGCTGGTTTAAATGCCATGTTTCTTAGATTTAAATTAGTTGATATGAATACAAAGATGGTATAATTTAGAATTTTTATCAATGTATGTGTTTTAATTTAGATTATTTTTCTCTAATTATTGATATATGTAGATTTTTGATTATATTATTTTATATTTGGATTATTCTAACTGAAAATTTTTCATTTATGACTCTTGATATAATCGATAAAAAACTCCTTAAGTTGCTTCAATCCAATAGTAAACAAACCAATAAAGAATTATCCATTAAGCTCAATCTTTCTGTAACGGCAGTTTATGAGCGCATAAAAAAACTGGAAAAGGAAGGTATTCTATTAAAATATGTGGCATTACTTCAAAAGGAAAAAGTTAACAAGAATTTTGTTGCATTTTGTCATATCAAACTCGCCCAACATACACAAGATTATATTATTAAATTTGAAAAAGAAGTCTCAAATCTTGTAGAAGTGATGGAATGCCATCATATTAGTGGTGATTATGATTACCTTGTTAAAGTGATTGTTTCGGATATGGAAGCCTTTAGGGAATTCATGGTCAATAAACTAACATCTATCAGCCATATTGGTAGTACCCACAGTATGTTTGTAATTAATGAAGTAAAGCACACAACTGCCATTAATATTTAAACCAATTCCTTCCGTCGATCAAATCTTTTCAGAATATGTTTTAACGCCTTTTATAATTTGATCAAGTTACTCGCTATATATTTTATAAGGGCTTATATCAAAATAAAATCTACAATATTGCTATATAAAAGTGTTGTTTATTGCTGTTTGTCCTTTATATCTGGAACAGAAGGATTGTTTAATTTTTTAGGTTGATATTTATTTATTCAGTTCTCGCATAAACATTGATAAAATCGTTGCTGGTTATTCGTAAAACGTCAATCAAAATCGTATTTTTGTACTCAATTTTAATAAACGTCAAAAAATCAATTTTATGAATTCATATGATGTGGCCATTATTGGCTCTGGACCTGGAGGTTATGTAGCAGCAATTCGCTGTGCGCAATTAGGCATGAAAACTGCAATTATCGAAAAATATGCCACCCTTGGGGGAACTTGTCTTAACGTTGGCTGTATTCCAAGTAAAGCACTTTTAGATTCTTCTCATCATTATGAAGATGCCATTAAGCATTTTGAAGAACATGGTATCGACATTCCTGGTGATATCAAAGTAAATTTAAAACAGATGATCGGCCGTAAAGATGCGGTTGTTGAACAAACTACAGGTGGCATTGATTTTTTGATGAAAAAAAATAAAATTGATGTTTATCAAGGTGTTGGGGCTTTTAAAGATGCTACCCATATTGTAATTACTGGTGATAAAACAGAAGAAATCGAAGCAAAAAACACCATTATTGCTACAGGAAGCAAACCTTCAAATTTACCATTTATTACATTGGACAAAGAGCGTGTCATTACCTCTACCGAAGCTTTAAAGCTAAAGGAAATTCCTAAGCATCTTATTGTTATTGGTGGTGGTGTTATCGGTTTAGAACTTGGTCAGGTTTATAAAAGATTGGGTGCTGAAGTTACTGTAATCGAGTATTTGGACCGAATAATTCCAACGATGGATTCAGGACTGTCAAGAGAATTGACCAAAGTTCTTAAAAAATCGAAGTTCAGCGTAAATGTATCCCACAAAGTAAAATCTGTAGAGCGAGTAGGAGATGAGGTCATTGTGAAAGCAGACAACAAAAAAGGTGAGGAAGTTGAATTTAAAGGTGATTATTGTTTGGTTTCTGTTGGACGTCGCCCTTATACCGACGGACTTAATGCTGAAGCTGCAGGTGTAAAACTTACGGACAGAGGACAAATTGAGGTGAATGAGCATTTACAGACTAATGTCAAAAATATTTATGCCATTGGCGATGTTGTCAAAGGCGCGATGTTGGCACATAAGGCTGAAGAAGAAGGTGTTTTTGTAGCCGAGACTTTAGCTGGACAAAAACCACATATCAATTATAATTTGATTCCTGGTGTAGTTTATACTTGGCCTGAAGTAGCTTCTGTTGGGAAAACAGAGGAGCAATTAAAAGAAGAAGGTGTTGCATATAAAACAGGTCAATTCCCGATGCGTGCTTTAGGACGAAGTAGAGCAAGTATGGATCTTGATGGTTTTGTTAAAGTGCTTGCAGATAAAACTACTGATGAAATTCTTGGCGTTCATATGATTGGTGCACGTGCAGCCGATATGATTGCCGAAGCTGTAGTGGCTATGGAATTTAGAGCTTCAGCTGAAGATATTTCACGTATTTCGCATGCGCATCCAACCTTTACGGAAGCTATTAAGGAAGCTGCTTTGGCAGCCACCGATGATAGAGCATTGCATATTTAAGTAAACTTTTAAAAACGGGTATAAAAAGCGAGCACAATATTTAGTGCTCGCTTTTTTTATTTTTTTTACTTGAATTCTCGAAGCAAATCTATAATTCGGAGTTTGTTGGAGTAATCATCTTCATTGACATCCCGCACCAGACAGTAAGCATTAATTGATCGGTCTTCTACTTTTTTTGAAAGCTCCTTCATGGTGTATGGGCCGTATTCCTTAGAGCGTTGAATATAGTAGAATTGATGTTTGGAAATGATTTGGGAGGCTTTTTTTAGATATTTATCCTTAAGAAATTTTTGGAGATCTTCTTTGGAGTTTATTGTTTCTTTATAATCACTGGAGTTGATGAAAAATGCATAATCATCCGACGCTTTTTGATTCAGGACTAAGGTGTCTTCATCTTTATAATAGGCTTTGATCAGTACAATACCATCTTCAGTCTTTATGGATAAAAAATTGGAATTGATAAAACTCCATCGGGTAGTTGTAACCGAATCATTTTCAGAAATGACCAATTCATTGTTTGGCTTGAAAATATACATTGATTTCGAATCATCAATACCATTGATCAATATCCATTTTTGATTGATAAATCGTTTGTCATGATGTAACGAATAATCAAAGGGTTCTAGTTTAGGAACAATATTGTATAAGATATTTGTCATTATGGGAGATGGATTTAATTATGATTATGTCGTCACTTAAATGCTATTTA
>NZ_DATJCY010000379.1:0-8965 GCF_035577925.1 Gelidibacter sp.
ATATCCGGTTTTGCAGCTTTGATATAGCTCGGTCGATTTCCTTTTTTCGTTAGCGCATGAAGCGTAAACTGACTGACTACAATCACATCGCCATCAACATCTAAAAGCGACTTGTTCATCACACCGTTTTCATCATCAAAAACGCGGAGATTGACGATTTTTCTGGTCAGCCATTCAATATCATCTTGTGTGTCTTCATTGACAATTCCCAATAAAATAAGTAATCCCGATCCGATGGATGCTACTTTTTCGTTATTAATTGTAACACTTGCTTTTGACACTCTTTGAACGACTACTTTCATGAATTTTTATATCCCAAAAAGAAAAATTTAAAAAATTATTGTTTTTTTTTGAAACCTACAAGGTTTTAAAACTTAGCGCAGCGATCTCATGCAGCGAAGCAAGTAAACCTTGCAGGTTGGCACCATCATCTGCATACTTATTTAACCCATTCCTCCGTTCGATAATGCTCATCATCCCCTTCTAAAATCTGCAAATAACTTCGATAGCGTGAAAAAGAAATCTCATCGTTATCCAACGCTTCTTTAACAGCGCATTGCGGCTCTTCAACATGAATGCAATTATTGAATTTACAATATTGTTTAAGTGCAAAAAACTCAGGGAAATAATCGCCAATTTCCTCCTTATCCATGTCCACAACGCCAAAACCTTTAATTCCTGGCGTATCTACTATTTTGGCACCAAAGCTCAAATCGAACATTTCTGCAAAAGTAGTCGTATGCTGTCCTTGCATGTGAAGCATGGAAATCTCCTTGGTTTTAAGATCCAAACCAGGTTCTATGGCATTGACTAAAGTGGATTTTCCAACACCGGAATGTCCTGCAAACATGCTTGTTTTATTTGTCATCAATACTTTTAAATGATCGATATTGTGCCCTGTAAGTGCAGAAACTTCAACACATTCATAACCAATCTTTCTATAGATAGATGCCAAATATTTTACTTCCATCGTATTTTCCTCATCATAAGTATCCATTTTATTGAATACCAAAATGGTTTTGATGCCATACGCTTGCGTGGACACCAAAAAACGATCTATAAAACTGGTCAATGTTGGTGGATTATTAATCGTTACTAATAAAAACACCGTATCAATATTGGCCGCAATAATATGCGTTTGCTTTGATAAATTCACCGATTTGCGCACGATATAGTTTTCACGATCATGGATATTATGAATAACTCCAGTAGTAACATTATCTAATGTTTCCACCGAAAAATCCACAACATCACCCACCGCAATCGGATTGGTGCTTTTAATACCTTTTATTCTAAACCGTCCTTTTATACGGCAATCATATACCGCGCCAAGCGCTGTTTTTACGGTGTACCAACTTCCGGTAGATTTATAAACGGTCCCTGTCATCAATTACGTTTTAGCAACAAAATAACAATTATTTAATTGAACAAAAATGTATATTAGCATTTAAATTTTAAACCTAACCTAAACACATGAAAAAACTTCTACCGACTATTTTGTTATTTACTTTTATTGTAAATCTAAATGCTCAAACCCATCTCTATGAAAATCCCGAATTCGACAAAATTTCTGAGTCACATCGAATTATAGGTATTGTGCCTTTTAAAACTAAAGTGAAATTAAGGCCCAAACAAATGAAGGATATGACCACTGAACAGTTTGAACGACTAGAAAAAGCTGAAGGCGAAGGCATTCAGACTGCACTTTACTCTTGGTTTTTGAAACGTAAAAAAAGAGGTGACTTGAAATCTATTGACATTCAAGATGCACGAACCACTACAGCCATATTAAACAAAAACGGTATTAATTATAATAATATAATGGATTACACCCCTCAAGAACTCGCTCAAATTCTTGGTGTAGATTCTGTAATTTCTGGCGATTTTGAAACAAACAAACCAATGTCGGAAGGAGCCTCCGTTGCGTTAGGCCTACTTATTGGTTTTGGTGGTGCTACAAATAGTGCGGTAATAAACATGAATGTTCATAATGCCGAAGATGGCGTATTACTGTGGAATTACAACAAAAAGGTGAGTGGTGGCCTGGGAAGCAGCTCCGAAGATTTAATCAATGTATTAATGAGAAAAGCTTCTCGACGATTAAGTTATACTAAAAACTAAGGCTTCGAAACCTTCAGGTTTTCAAACTTAGAAATTTTATATCTCGAGAATTGAAAAGTAAATAAAAGGCTGCCTCCATCGGAAGACAGCCTTTTGTTTTTAACTATTTATCACGCGCTCTTGGTGATTGATAGATTCCTGATGAATAGCCTTAAACATTTTAAGGATAAATTCTTCACTCAATCCATTTTGCTCACCTTCCAACACCATATTTCCTAAAATTTCATTCCAGCGTTTACTTTGTAAAACCGCAACGTTTTTCTGCTTTTTAAGTGCACCAATACCATCTGCAAATTTCATGCGTTTCCCGATCATTTCAATAAGTTGATTATCGACCACATCTATTTGAGCTCTTAAATGATTTAAATTGGCATTGTATTCAGCCTCAGGATCAGATTCTTTTCTGATACGCAAATCACGCATAATTTGAACCAAAGTTTTTGGTGTAACTTGTTGCGAAGCATCGCTCCAAGCGGCATCAGGATCTGTATGCGTTTCGATCATAAGTCCATCAAAATTCAAATCTAAAGCAGTTTGCGACACATCAAAAATCATATCGCGCTTTCCTGTGATATGTGATGGATCATTAATTAATGGCAAGTCAGGAAATTTGGTTTGCAATTCAATAGCCAATTGCCATTCTGGATTATTTCTATATTTTGTTTTTTCATACGTTGAAAAACCTCTATGAATAGCACCCAATTTTTTAATATTAGCTGATGCCAAACGCTCAATTGCTCCCAACCACAATGGCAAATCTGGGTTGACCGGATTTTTAACCAACACAATTTTATCGGTTCCTTCCAAAGCATCTGCAATTTCCTGAACTATAAATGGACTTACGGTTGATCGTGCACCAATCCAAAGCAAATCAATATCATGCTCTAAAGCCAACTCAACATGCGCTCTGTTAGCTACTTCAGTGGCCGTTTTCATACCGGTTTCTTCCTTAACTCTTTGCAACCATTTTAATCCCAAAGCACCAACACCTTCAAACATTCCAGGACGTGTGCGAGGTTTCCAAATTCCGGCTCTATAATAGTTCACATCGGTGTCTTTTAATTGACGCGCAATGCCCAATACTTGTTCTTCTGTTTCTGCACTACATGGTCCAGCAATAACTAAAGGATGATCTAGCTTTAAATCATCTAACCACGTTCTTAATTCTTTCTTGTTTTCCATAATTGTTTAGTGTTTCCAAATTTAACATTTCAAGTTTCATCCTATATTTTACAAGTTTTTAGTGATAGAAACCTGACATTTAGACTTTTTAAAATCTTCTTTTATTGTATTCCGTTTAATATTTCTTTGATATGATTAGTATTTTTCATTTCCAGATAGATAGAATCAAAATCATCATCATATATAAGATCTCTGAATTTTTTCAGATTGACAATGTATTCATCCAAAGTTTCCAGAACGTTGACTTTGTTTTGTTTAAAAATTGGCGTCCACATTTCGGGCGAACTTTTGGCCAAACGAACCGTTGATGCAAATCCACTTCCTGCCATATCAAAAATATCGCGCTCGTTTCGTTCTTTATCAATGACTGTTTTACCCAACATAAAGGAACTGATGTGCGATAAATGCGACACATAGGCAATATGGATATCATGCGCTTCTGGATTCATATAACGAATACGCATTCCCAAATCCATAAACAATTGAAGTGCTTTTTCCTGAAGCTTGAAAGCTGTTTTTTCTACTTCACAAATGATGTTGGTCTTATTTTGAAACAGCCCTAAAATGGCTGCTTTTGGCCCAGAAAACTCAGTACCCGCAATAGGATGAGCTGCAAGAAAGTTACGACGTTTGGGATGTCCGTCCACAACTTTACAGATTTCTGATTTTGTCGAACCCACATCCATTACCAAAGTATTATCAGAAACCAGATCCAACACTTTTGTAATTTCAACGACCGCCGCATCCACCGGAATTGACAAAATAACCAAATCGGCATTTTTCAGATCTTCATATGTGGCTTTAGCATCGATGACATTAAGTTGCAACGCTTCATCCAAATGGTTTTCATTATGATCGATTCCGAAAATCTTTACTTTAGGATCGTGTTTTTTTATATCAAGGCCCAAACTTCCCCCAATCAATCCGACACCTATGATGTATATGTTTTTCATTAAAAATATATTGTTATAAATATGTCTGTTGTAATATTTGACATTGTTAACTTCGATTGATTACTGCTCAATGGCAACGCGCGTTACTCTAGAAATTGCATCTTGCAAATCCTCCAACGGCGCACATAACGAAAACCTAATATAACCTTCGCCATTACTCCCAAATATGGTTCCCGGAGCAATAAATATGGAATGCTCTTTCAACACTTTATCAATAAACTCTACAGATTTAAAAGCTTGTGGTAATTTTGCCCAAACAAAAAGTCCGGTTGCATTTATGTCATAAGTACAGTTTAGGGCTCGCGCCAATTCCCATACTTTTTGTCGGCGTTCTTCATAAACGCTATTCAAACTCGTAAACCACATTTTCGAACATTTTAACGCTTCAATCGCACCTATCTGGATGCCATAAAACATGCCCGAATCCATGTTGCTTTTCACTTTTAAAATGGCGTTGATATACTCTTGTTTTCCCAGCACCATTCCTACGCGCCAACCTGCCATATTAAAAGTTTTGCTTAACGAATTGAGTTCTAGACATACCTCTTTGGCATCTTTATATTTTAAAATACTACGAGGATAGTCGTTCAGAACAAAACTGTATGGATTATCGTTTATGACCAAAATATTATGGCGTTTTGCAAATGCAATTATGTTTTCAAAAACCTTATTGCTTGCCGTTGCACCTGTTGGCATGTGTGGATAACTTACCCACATGATTTTTACTTTTGACAAATCACTTTTTTCTAATGCCACCAAATCGGGACACCAATCATTATCAGCTACCAAATCATAAAAGACTGGAACTGCACCAACCAATTTTGTCACTGATGAATAAGTTGGATATCCAGGATTTGGGATCAAGACTTCATCACCAGGATTCAAAAACGCCATCGAAATATGCATGATGCCTTCCTTACTTCCCATTAACGGCAGCACTTCTGTCAACGGACTCAATCCAACCCCATAATGTTGCATGTAAAACTCAGTCATCGCTTCACGCAGTTCCGGCAAACCCTGATAACTTTGGTATTTGTGTGCAACGGCATCTTTCATGCTGTCGTTGATTGCCGAAATAACGCGTGCCGGTGGTTCCATATCCGGACTACCGATTCCTAAATTGATAATTGGCTTTCCCTGTGATTTTAATAGGGCTACTTCTCGTAATTTTCTCGAAAAGTAGTACTCTTCTACCGTGTTTAATCTGTCTGCAAAAGTGATCATTGTCGTGCGTTTTTATATTCGCCAAGAATTCTAAATTCCTCAGCCATTATTTCCATTATTGATTTTGCTTTTTTATAATCATCGTATTTCTCAAAAGTAACGTCCACAAAAAAGGCATATTTCCAAGGTGTATCTATTTTGGGCAACGATTGAATTTTGGTAAGGTTCATCCTACAATCACTCATCACATTAAGTATCGATGCCAAACTACCACGCTTATGATCTAACGTGAATTTTAATGAAGCTTTATTGATCTCTTTTTCATCCAAAAATCCATTGCTCGTTTTAGCAATCACAAAACGGGTTTCGTTCTGCTTGATGGTTTGGATACTTTCTGCGATAATTTCCAATTCAAATAACTCCGAAGCCAATCGGCTTGCAATAGCGCCTACATTTTTGAGTTGTTTTTCTTGAATACGCTGTGCTACTTCGGCCGTATCTTTATCCTCCACCATCTTAATATGAGGATATTGTTTAAAGAATTTTTTGCATTGCAACAAGGCCATCGGATGAGAATACACTTCATGGATATCTTCAATGGATTGACCCGGCAATCCCATTAAATGATGTTGGATATCTAAATAATGCTCACCAATAATGTGCAGTTTATTATCATCAATCAAAGCATAGTTTGGAATAATAGAGCCTGCAATCGAGTTTTCAATAGCCATAATTACCGCATCCGTTTTGTGGGTCAAAACGCTTTGAACGGCACTATCAAACGTCAGGCATTCATCAATACTTTCCAATAAACCATTAAAATACTCTTGCGCAACAATATGATGAAATGACCCTTTTACGCCTTGTATGGCCACAGATTTTATCATATTTTTCTGATCTTCTTCAACTGACGATTTCTTTGTAATTAACATATACGGTGTGTTTTTAACCTTCTTAAAACAAAAAAGGTCCCGATTTTCATCGAGACCTTTATACTAAATTTATCTTAATAAATTATACATACGAAGTCTCGTTCCTTTTGCTAAAAAAGAAATAAAACCAGTTTTGATATGTAAAATTAATTGTTTTCATAATTTGATTTCGCTAAAGTAAATAATAAAATGGATAAACAAAATGTTTTTTTAATTCTTTTTTAATTACAACGATTTCGTTAATTCATGGCATGTCTAAAATGCTTACTTTTGAGCAAAATTTTGAACTATGTCCATTGAAGTCAATCAACTTACCAAGGTTTACGCCAATCAAAAGGCACTGAATGCAATTTCCTTCAAAATAGAAAAAGGAGAAATTGTCGGTTTTTTAGGCCCGAATGGTGCTGGAAAATCAACGATGATGAAAATTTTGACCACTTATATCAATGCTACAAATGGTGACGCTAAAATCAATGATTTTGATGTGCAAAAAAACGCCTTAGAGGTTCAAAAACAAGTTGGCTATTTGCCAGAACACAATCCTTTATATTTAGAAATGTATGTTAAGGAGTATTTGGCATTCAATGCAGATGTGTACAAAGTTCAAAAATCCCGAATCAATGAAGTGATTGAACTTACCGGACTTACTCCAGAAGCTCATAAAAAAATTGGTCAACTCTCAAAAGGTTATCGTCAACGGGTAGGATTAGCAACGGCATTATTGCACGACCCAGAAGTATTGATCTTGGATGAACCTACTACTGGATTAGATCCAAACCAGTTGGTGGACATTAGACGTTTGATAAAATCATTGGGCAAAGAAAAAACCATATTCCTTTCTACACATATCATGCAAGAAGTAGAAGCCATTTGCGATCGTGTTATTATTATCAATAAAGGTGAAATTGTTGCCGATAAAAAATTAGACGATCTAAAAGCCGATCAAGAACAGATTATTGAAGTAGAGTTTGATTATCGTGTCGAAGATGCTTTTTTGAATCGTTTAAAGCATATACAGGAAGTCAAGAACACGCATGATTTTATATATGAACTCACGTTTTCGACTAAAGAAGATATGCGCCCATCAGTGTTTGATTTTGCACATGACAACGGTTTAAAAATCTTACGATTGAATCAAAAAAACAAAAACTTAGAAAGTTTGTTCAGGGAATTAACAGCACAATAAGCTGTTATTCAATAATCAAACGGCCCGTATAAAACGTTTGTACGTCAACCACTGGCGGTTCATTGACTAAAACAACATTGCCCGTACTTCTAATTTCTCCTTTTATTGATGTTCTCGCATTAAGGATCATATCATTACTACTGCGCTGAAAAAAATTGATGTTTTGCGCAATCAAATGCCGTCCTTCAAAGCGTGAGTTACCGGCATAAAATCCAATGGTTAAATGCTCAACCGTTCCACTTAAAAACATGTGCGATTGGTTATTGTTAAGGACATTCAGGTTTTGGCAATTGACTTCCATTTTAAAATCGCCAACCGTATGATAATTACCTTCCTGTCCAAAATCTTCAGAAATCAATGATAAATTAGGATAGTTTAAAACGCCCTGACCTAAAGTAGTCAATCCGGTACTCGATCGGATTTGGGTGATATTTGGTGCGCTCACATAAATTTTAGTAATACCATAATCCCTTACAAGATTGCAACCATTATCATCTTTTAAAATAAGTTGGCCGTTATCAACACTAACTGCAATATCATCCATTAAATACTCGCCAGTTTCAATAATAACCTTTTGTTCCGCGGCTTGTTTGATGATAAGCTGTACACGTTCAAAAACCACAATGCTACTAAAATCTGGAACAACAACTTCTTTTTGAACAATAGCTCCAGAGTTTTGAAAACAATCGGGTACATTCGTTCCGTTGCAAGAAAACAATAAAATGACGATAGAAAAGTAAATTGATTTTTTCATGTTTTTATTTTAAAACCTAATGCCCACTCCAAATTCCACTGCTTCGGCTTTGGCAACATGCGCTTTTAAAGTAATCGCTCCAAAAAACTGATCTCCAAAATAGCGTTTCAAACCAATTCTATTATAAATACGGCCTTCAAAATCATAAGGATAATACGCATAATAACCCAATTGAGTGATGAAAGACATTTTATTGATAAACAATTCGTGCCCAACAAAAACGCCCAATCGCTTGTAGTCTGTATCAGCGTCGACATTATATTCTGGATAAGCGACAGAATAATAATAAATCAATTCCTTTAAAAAATTCGCAAAAAACACTTCGGTGCCAACATGAAGTGCACTTTTTCTGTTAATGCGTTTATCGGCATAAAAAGACAGATTATAAAATGGAAATTGACCCATGCCCACCACATCACTTTCATTAACACCAGCACTAAAAACAAGGTTGTATTTTATTTTTTCAGTAAACTTTTTATTTTCGGTTGAAGGTTGAAAATCGGGTTCTTTATCATCATCCAACAGATAATTGGCACCAATATTAAAAGCTAACGTATTTGTAGAATTGTTGGGCGCTTTGACATTGGCATTGGAATAATGTACTACAGATATCCCAGCCTGAAATCCCAAACCTTTCCAAATGTTATCCTTTTTATAATTGAGCATAAAATAG
>NZ_DATJCY010000380.1:0-1838 GCF_035577925.1 Gelidibacter sp.
TTTAAGATGTCCATAAGATCATTATACATAGCCAAAGATCCGCATATCATTATATAGCCGTTCTCTTCTAAAGTTTTTGCAATATGTTCGCCATCACGTTTTATCAGATGCTGAACATAGAAGCGCTCATGCTGCTGCGAATATGCCAAATGCAATTTGCTCAGCTTTTTTTGGTTTAAATACTGTTCTAGTTGCGATTTGTACAGATTGCAGGATGCCTCGGTTCGCAATCCAAAATACGCTTCGCATTCTGTTTTTTTATTTTGATCCAACATGCCCAAAAACGGCGCAATCCCAGTTCCGTTGGCAATCATGATAACTTTGGATGCTTTTTTGGGTATATGAAAGTGTGCATTCTTAATCAAACGAGCATGGCAGCAATCGCCAATTTCACATTGCCTTAAATAACCAGATCCTAAACCTTGGTCATGGTACTTAACACTCAGTTGCGTGTTTCCATTTACTTTTCCTATGGAATATAAGCGCTCGCGATAATCGTCCTTTGGATACACAGCCAATAAATCACCAGATGTAAACTGAAGTTTTTGTTTGGGTTTTAAAGTAATCAAAAACGTGTCGTCCGGATTGTCAGAAACATGACTTTTTGCAATAACTTCAAAAGGTTTGGTGTGTTTTGGACGGGACACCAAATTATCATGAGGAATGGATAATTGCAGTCCTACTTTTTCGGACCAAAGTTGCACCCATTGTTCAAAACTTTCAAAAGACTTGTCGTTAATCGTAAAAACTGGAAGTAATTGTGTTGCATTTTTAGTTAGAAAAGCAGTGTCAACATCAAAAGCAAATTTGCAAAATTGGACGTAAGAAAGCGATCCAAAGCCAACGACCGAAAAACTATACGACTGTTTTTGATGGTTATTTTCTAAGCGTTTTAAAAACTTATTGGCATTGGTTGGTGCATCACCTTCGCCATACGTAGAGGTCATGACAATGAGGTGTTCGGCGTTTTTAAATTTCCGATAATTATTCAGTTCGGTAATATAGACTGTTTCTCCTGAGGCGATTAACTGTTCTTGAAAAGCATTGGCAAAAGCCAAAGTACCGCCATTTTCAGAACCTACCAAGATCACGTATTTGGATTGGTTGGCTTTGAACTTGTTTTTCAATTTGGCACTACGACGTTTTATGGTCATTGCAAATCCGGAATAGATAAAAAACAGAATGTTTAGGCATGCAATAATCAAGATAACGGACCAAATTATACTGCCTTTTCCGGTATGAAGGTTTAAGCTTAAATTGGAGAGAAATTGAACCAATGGATAGTCAATTTCACTTATAATTTCACCTGAAAACTGATTGATTACAACTTCTTTGTCTTTTAGTTTTATGGTAAAATAGTCTTCAATATCGTCGGAAAAAGGAAATTCCACCAATTTCACTTCTGATAATTTGGTGTTATTAAAAAATGCCATTCCCTTGAATTCCTGTTGAGGTGATTCAGTCAAAGTATCAAAATCGATTTGATGTTGTTGGGAATCCTTAGGTAAAACATTAAACTTTTCTAAGGATAAATAAACACCGGTAATCGTAATTATTAGAATAGGAATAAGTGATAAACGGCCCAAAACGACGTGCCAATATTGAGAAAAATCATCCTTGACAATTTTCGAAAAAAACTTCTTAAAACTGCGTTGGCGTTTAAGGATAAGCACCGTACCAGAAACGGCAATGAGGAACAGTAAAAATGAACATAATCCGACAAAAAAACGTCCAGTTCCTTTTAAAAATAATGATCGGTGGAGTGTTGTATTCCATTGAAATATTTTTGAAACTTCAATCTTCTTGCCAAGATATTCGGCGGTTATCGGGTTAAAATA
>NZ_DATJCY010000381.1:0-9940 GCF_035577925.1 Gelidibacter sp.
TGACCCCGTTGCCGCTTTAAAATTGAAGCGCCAAATTGATGCGTCCAACCAAGATCGAACCGATATGGTGGAATATATTGACAGTTATTTTTTAAGCAAATATCATGACGTTCAGCCTAAATCAAATGCGACTATAAATACTGAAAGTCCGGCGTGGGCCATTGACAGATTGTCAATTTTAGCCTTAAAAATCTATCACATGAATGAAGAAGTGGAGCGTCCTGATGCATCTTCATCACACAAATTAAATTGTACAACCAAGCTAAACGTACTTTTAGAACAGCGCAAGGATTTGAGTTCGGCAATTGACGATTTGTTGCTCGATATTAAAAACGGCAATAAATACATGAAAGTCTATAAGCAGATGAAAATGTATAATGATGATGAACTGAATCCTGTGTTGCGAGGGCAGAAATAAAACCTGTTCCTGCAAAGGCACGAACCTTCATTGATAAAATGTCGAAATCGAAACTTAAACCCAAACACATCCTCGTCATCCGTCTTTCTGCTATGGGAGACGTGGCGATGACCATTCCGGTTTTACGTGCATTCACAGCACAATATCCAGACGTGAAAATCACTGTTTTGACCCGAGAGTTTTTCAAACCGTTTTTTCGGGATTTGGAAAATGTATCAATCTTTTCACCAGATTTAAAAGGAAAACACAAAGGTTTTTTTGGACTTTTGGAACTTTCCAAAGAATTGCGGCTTTTGGGGATTAATGCGGTTGCCGATTTGCATAACGTTCTTCGAACTAAAATTCTTAAGATCTTTCTTTTAGATTTAAAACCCGTTCAAATTGACAAGGGAAGAGTCGAGAAGAAAGCTTTGGTAAATGGTAAGATTTTCGAGCAGCTCAAAACCACACACCAACGTTATAAAGATGTTTTTGAAAAGTTGGGCTATCCAATTATAGATTCAGAACCTCATTTTCCAGAACGTACCGAACTGAATTTAAGAACTTTGGAAATTGTTGGAAAGGATACTAGAAAGTGGATAGGAATTGCCCCATTTGCAGCGCATAAAAGCAAAATGTATCCGTTGAGCTCGATGGAAGAAGTGATTAAAGAACTTTCCAAGAATTATAAAATTTTGTTGTTTGGCGGAAAAGCAGAGGTTGAGTATTTAAGTACTTTAGAAAATGAAAGTATCCTAAGTATTGCTGGAAAATTAAGTTTGGATGAAGAGTTGGATGTCATTTCAAATTTAGATGTGATGCTTTCCATGGATTCTGGCAATGCGCATATGGCTGCTATGTTGGGCATAGAAGTTGTAACATTGTGGGGCGTAACGCATCCTTATGCTGGGTTTTATCCTTTTCATCAAGATGAAAATAATGCGCTTTTAGCCGATCGTGAAAAATTCCCTAAGATTCCGACATCTGTTTATGGCAATAAATTCCCGGAAGGCTATGAAGAATGCATGAAAACCATTCCACCAAAAGAAGTTGTAGAAAAATTGGAGTATATCCTAAAAAAACAGTGTTCTTAGGAATTGTTTGTTCAGATAACACTTAAAATCTGAAGTTCATCATATCTTTTTTTTGGCAGACAAAACAAAACCACATTCTTTTTTATCAAAAAAATCGTTATTATTGTATTGTTATCAAACATACGGATACCCATTTAATTGACTTAAACTGTTCATATAAAAGCACAAAAGAATGAATCATAAGCTGCTAATCCCACATCGTTTTATTTATGCAATTGCTATAGTTTTCACCTTTGTATCTTCAGGATACGGTCAGGCTGTGCCTGTCATCAAGGATGGTGAAGCTCAGATCGTCGAAGCTTTCAATACACCGGATCAATGGATTCGTCATGATTTGTGGGTGGAAACCGAATTTGATACCGATGGCGACGGAAAGCTGGACCGAATGCACGTTAGTGTCACCCGACCTTATCAGACCGAAACCGAAAAGCTCAAGTTGCCCGTCATTTACGAAACAAGCCCTTACTATTCGGGTGTTGCTGCCGATGTGAAAGGAATTATGTGGGATGTTCGCCATGAATTGGGTGAGGATGCACCCACACCTCGAATTCATCCCGAGGTACAACGGACAGGAACAAGGCCTATCATTGCAAACACACTCATCAATGATTGGATAAAACGTGGGTTTATCATTGTGCACTCTTCTTCACCAGGGACAGGGCTTTCTCAGGGTTCACCGACCGTTGGTGGTATCAACGAGTCCTTGGCACCTAAAGCTGTCATCGAATGGCTTGGAGGTAAGAACAATGGTTACACCACGCCCAACGGTAATGAGAAGGTAAAGGCCTACTGGACTACGGGAAATGTAGGGATGACCGGAACCTCGTATAACGGTACGTTGCCCCTTGCAGCGGCTACCACGGGAGTCGAAAACTTAAAAGCAATTATTCCTGTTGCGCCAAATACGTCTTACTACCACTACTACCGTTCCAACGGATTGGTTCGTAGTCCTGGCGGTTATTTAGGCGAAGATATTGATGTACTTTATGATTTTATTCATAGTGGAGACGAATCCAAACGTGCACACAACAACCGTGTGGTACGTGATACCGAAATGGCGAAGGGGATGGATCGGCGAACGGGAGATTATAACGAGTTTTGGAAAGGTCGCGATTATCTCTATCAGATGTCAGGAATGAAAGCCGCTCTGTTAATGGCTCATGGCTTTAACGATTGGAACGTTATGCCCGAACATAGTTACCGAATTTATAAAAAAGCTCAACAATTGGGCATTCCTTCCCAAATATATTACCATCAAAATGGTCATGGTGGCTCCCCACCAATGAAAATGATGAACCGATGGTTTACCCGATACTTATATGGCATTGAGAATGGTGTGGAAAAAGATCCTTTGGCCTGGATCGTAAGGGAAGACGACCAACAGTCTGATCCAACGCCATACGCCGATTATCCAAATCCAGATGCCGTTGATGTCAAACTATTCTTGAGTGCTGGTGCTCCAAAATATGGCGCGTTATCCACTGATGTACAGGATAAGCAGGGAACGGAAACCTTGATTGACAATGTATCATTCTCGGGGTCTGCATTGGCTCAGGCTGAAAATACCAATCACCGACTGCTCTATCTAAGTCCCATACTGAGCAAGGAGGTCCATATCTCGGGAACGCCTCGTTTGACAATTCGTGTGGCTAGCAGTAAACCTGCGGCCAATCTTTCGGTATGGTTGATAGCCCTGCCCTGGAAAGAAGGACGCAATGTCAAGATCACGGACAACATTATCACACGGGGTTGGGCCGATCCTCAAAACCATAAATCCCTGACTGAAAGCAGTCCTTTAGAGCCTGGTAAGTTCTACGAATTGACTTTTGATCTACAGCCTGATGATCAGATCATTCCTGCAGGTCAACAAATTGGCTTGATGGTGTTTTCCAGTGATAGGGAATATACCTTATGGCCGCAGCCCGGAACGGCGCTGACTGTCGATTTGGAGGGCACAAACTTAGTCTTGCCAATTGTGGGTGGTCCTTCTTATTTTGAAACGGCGATTAGACGCAATTAAAACTGCCAGTCTGATAGCTAAGAAGGAAATTGGTAACTATTTCATCGCTTACCGAAATTGTCTTATTTTACCCTAGTCTAAAGTGAACCAAGACAATTTAGGACCACTCATCCTTTAGTTCCGATAATTATCGGGAGGGGTATAGAATCGGGGAAAATCCATTAAATATAATTTTGTCATGTACCAAGATCGGTTTAATAGATTATTCTTTGAGTTAAAACGAACCTATTAAATATCATCATAATCAATTTTCACATTAGGTGTCAATGGATGTGCTTGGCAGGTTAAAATTAAGCCTTCAGCAACTTCACTATCGGTTAAAATACTGTTTTTTCGCATTTTGGCTTCACCTTCAACCACACGCGCCAAACAACTGCTGCAAATGCCGCCTTGGCAAGAATAAGGTGCATCCAAATCTTGGTCCAATGCGGCTTCAAGAATGGTTTGTTTTTGTGACATTTCAAAAGTTGTCGATTCGTCGTCCAAAACAATGGTGATTTTGGTTTGGCCATCCGGAATTGTAGCGGTATCATCTTCCGTAGGTTTTGCAGCTTTAAACAATTCAAAGAAAATGCGGTCTTTTGGAATATCATGCTCGGCTAGTACATCTTTGACCGTGTGGATCATAGCTTCGGGACCACATAAATAGAAAGCATCAATGGCCAAATCTTTGTGCTTGTGCTTTAAAATTAAATTGACCGTGCTTTTTTCAATACGCCCAAAAATGGAATCTTCTTCTTGCGCTTGGCTGAATACAAACTGAATGGACAATCGATCGCTATACTGTTGCTGTAATTCGAGCAATTCATTCAAAAACATGGCATCATCGGTCGTTTTATTGCCATAGACTAAAACGACATTACTAAGTACTTCTTCTTCCAAAGCACATTTAATAATACTCAAAATTGGCGTAATACCACTTCCTGCTGCAAAAGCGGCAATATGTTTGGTTTTGGAATCGTTCGGCTTAAAAACAAAATGACCTCTTGGTGCTGCAACATCAATGGTATCGCCTATTTTTAATTCGTGGTTGGCAAATGCTGAAAATGTACCGTTTTCTACTTCTTTTACTGCAACTTTCAATTCGTCGCTTTTTGGAGAAGAACATAAGGAATAGTCGCGTCTTAGTTCGACGCCGTTAAGTACTTTTTTTAAGGTCACATACTGACCGGAACTAAAAGTGTAAGTTTCTTTTAAATGCGAAGGCACATCAAAGCTAAGCGTTACGGCTTGCGATGTGATGCGCTCTATGTTTTTTATGGTTAGGGAATGGAAATTCGACATGTCTTAAATTTTCTTCAAAAGTAACGAATGCTTAGATTAAATGCCACATCTCTAACAAAATTATATGTTTTGATAAATGGATGAATTCATGGTTGATTCATTTTTTTTGTAACAAAAAGTATGTTAATATTACTAACTATTAAACTGTAACCAACTTTTTATGTTCAAACATTTTATCAATCTTGAGTGGAAAGCCTTTGTAAGGTCGGCATCATTTAAGGCCAATTTATTTATGAAAATCCTCATGGTTTTTGGGGCTATTTGGATGATTGCCTCTTTTGCAATTTTGGGTTTTGGAGCGTATTATATCATTGAAGAAAATTTAGGACTGGAACCTTTTGAGGCGGTCAATAAGGTGGTTATTTACTATATGATTTTCGACTTGATCCTTCGGTATTTTTTTCAAACAATGCCTATCATAAACATTAAACCACTGATGTATTTGCCGATTGGAAAAAAGGCAATTGTCAATTTTGCCATGAGCAAAACGGTATTGTCGTTTTTTAATGTATTGCATGCATTTTTTTTCATTCCTTTTTCAATTGTATTGATTATTGAAGGTTTTTCGGTTTTACAGGTGATGGCTTGGTATTTGGCTATTTTGGGATGGATTATGTGCAATAACTTCATCAATATTTTTATCAATAATAAAGACTCCGTCTTTTTTGGTGTGCTTGGTGCCATCGTCGTAATGATTGCGCTTCAATATTATGCCGTTTTTGATATCACACAATATACCTTTCCTATTTTCAACAGCTTTTATGCTATTCCATATCTATCGCTAATTACTGTGATTTTGGCCGTTGTATTTTATAAAATGGCTTTTGATTATTTTAAAAGGAATCTTTATTTGGATGCTGGTTTATCCATAAAACATGATATTGCCAAAACGGAAGATTACCATTGGCTCGATCGTTTTGGGAGCATGTCCACATTTCTTAAAAATGATATTCGACTTTTAAGACGTAACAAGCGTTCAAGAATGACTTTGATTATGAGTGTGGTTTTTATTTTTTACGGATTGCTGTTTTTCACCAATTCCATTGAAGCCTATCAAAGTCCGTTTTGGAAAATTTTTGCAGGTATTTTCGTTTCTGGCGGATTTTTATTCACTTTTGGGCAGTTTGTGCCAAGTTGGGACAGTGCTTATTATCCGTTGATGATGAGCCAAAATATTCGCTATAAGGATTATTTGGCCTCCAAATGGTATTTAATGATCATCGCTACAGCCGTTTCAATGGTTGTTTCTGTGTTTTACCTATATTGGGGTTGGCAAGCTTATGCCGCAGTGGTGGTTGGTGGTATTTATAATATTGGCGTTAACAGCCATGTGGTGCTTTGGGGCGGTGCGTATATCAAAACGCCAATCGATTTGGCCAGCAGTAAAAAAGCCTTTGGCGACAAACAGGCATTCAATGTAAAAACCATGTTATTGACCCTTCCAAAATTGGTATTGCCGATGCTTATTTATGCACTTGGCCATTATACATTGGGCGAAGTTTTCGGTTTTGCCTTGGTCGCCATTTCAGGATTGGCAGGATTTTTATTTAAGGACAAAGTTTTTGATATTATTGAAAAGATCTATAAATCAGAAAAGTATAAAACATTAGCAGCTTACAAACAAAACAATTAATTATGATAACAGTATCCAATTTATCAAAACAATATAATGCAGATCCAGTTTTAAATATTGAGCATTTGGAAATTCCAAAAGGACAAAGTTTTGGCCTTGTGGGCAATAATGGCGCAGGAAAAACTACTTTTTTTAGTTTGTTGTTAGATTTGATCCAACCAACCACAGGATTTATTAAAAGCAAAGATGTTCAGGTTAATTTGAGTGAAGACTGGAAGCCTTTTACCTCGGCATACATTGATGAAACCTTTTTAATTGGCTATCTGACGGCTGAAGAATATTTTTATTTTATTGGTGAATTACGCGGTCAGAACAAAGCCGATGTTGATGCCTTATTGATTCAGTTTGAAGATTTTTTTCATGGCGAAATTTTAAATCAAAAAAAATACCTGCGTGATTTAAGTAAAGGAAACCAGAAAAAAGTAGGCATCGTTGCTGCACTTATCGGCAATCCTGAAGTAATTATTTTGGATGAGCCTTTTGCCAATCTCGATCCAACAACCCAAATCCGGTTAAAACATATTGTTAAAGATCTTGCTAAAAAACAAGGAATTACCGTATTGATATCCAGTCATGATTTGATGCACGTTACCGAAGTCAGCGATAGGATCGTAGTTTTAGAAAAGGGAATTATTATAAAAGATCTGGAAACAAGTGCCGCCACATTGAAGGAATTGGAAGCGCATTTTGCTGGTTCGGAAGTGGTAGAATAGTTTTTTGAGAATTAAAACATCTTGGGTTTTATATTTTTAGCGCGCATTATTTTATGTGAATATGGTTCTAGCTTTGTAGCGCTGCGATAAAATTGCAGGAAACAGCATGGAAGCACACATCGAAAACTCCCTTGATTTTTCCATAATAATTCAAAAAGATGCTTATTTTTACGCCATTCCATACTATTTGTAGCTGTTTTTAGTTATATGAACCAAATACAACCGGCGTTGCGCAATTATTATAAACTCATAGTGTTTTTGCTTTTTGTGGCATTTTTAGTCACAAGCTGCTCGCGTACCAACGATACGTTCATTAACAGGAATTTTCATGCATTAGCTACAGAATACAACATTCTTTACAATGGTAATATTGCTTTAGAAAACGGAAGAGCAACAGTTGATAATGCCTTTACGGACAACTATTGGGAATTACTTTCAATAGAACGCATGGAAACCATAGATGACATCATACTTCCTGGCCAGTCGAGAAATTCTGATTTTGAACGTGCTGAAGAAAAAGCCATCAAAGCGGTTCAAAAACACGGCATGAACATTAAAGGCAAAGAGCACAATCCTCAAATTGATGAAGCTTATTTATTGTTGGGCCAAGCGCGCTATTTCGACCAACGGTTTATTCATGCTATTGAAGCTTTCAATTATATTCTTTATAGATATCCTGCAAGCGATAAAATTGTGAAAGCAAAAATATGGCGCGAAAAAACCAATATGCGGCTCGAAAACAATGAACTTGCCATTAAAAATCTAAAACGAATATTCGAGCAAGAAGAGGTAAAAGGGCAGGATGTTGCCGATGCTACGGCTGCTTTGGCACAAGCTTACATCAATATAAAAGCAAAAGACAGTGCCTTGGCGCAGTTGGCAATTGCTGCCGAATTCACTAAAAAAAACAACGAAAAAGCACGATTCAATTATATTAGAGGACAACTTTATAATGAGTTTGGTTATAAAGACAGTGCCAATCTAGCTTTTGATAAAGTAATCGATTTGCATCGAAAAGTACCTCGTGCTTATTATATCAATGCGCATTTGGCAAAGGCGGCTAACTTTGATTTGGAAACAGGTGATGTTTTGGCGTTTGAAGAATATTTGACCGATTTGGAAAACGATCGTGAAAACCGACCTTTTTTGGATAAAATATACTATCGTATTGCCGAGTTTCACCGCGCATCCCATCGCGATTCAATGGCTGTTGCGTATTACAATAAATCGTTGAGAACCCCGTCTGGCGATAGGCACTTAAAAGCTTTGGATTATACGATTTTGGGAGATATGAGTTTTGCCAAATCTGAGTATAAAACAGCTGGTGCTTATTATGACAGCACGATGACCAATATGGTGGTCAATTCAAAACCTTACCGAACCATCAAACGAAAAAGAGAAAATCTGGATGATGTTATTTACTATGAAGACATCGCACAAGTAAACGATAGTATTTTGAATTTGGTGAATTTGTCTGATACAGATCGCATCGCACTATTTACAACCTATATCGATGAGTTAAAAGCTAAAGCAGAAGCCTTAAAAGAGCAACAGGAAATTGCCGAGCGCAAAGCCAATTCAGGTGTAGTGGTTGCTGATAACAATTTCAACCAAAATACGTCGGGAAATCTAGCTTCCGGTCAAGGTGTAAATCCGTCAGGAAGTAGTGGTAAATCATCCTTTTATTTCTATAATCCTACGACGGTAGCTTATGGCAAAAACGAGTTTTTAAAAATTTGGGGAGACCGTTCATTAAAGGATAATTGGCGACTTTCTAGCACACGGAGTAATGAGTTTACAGCCACAGATGGTGATTTATCGACAGATATTTCCGAAGAAGAACGCTACGATGTCGATTTTTATATATCGAAAATTCCAACCGATCAAACAGTTATTGATAGTATTGCCAAAGATAGAAATCATGCTTATTACCAATTGGGAGTTATTTATAAAGAAAAGTTTAAAGAATACGAACTTGCCAAAGATAAACTCAAAAATGTATTGGATAATAATCCTGAAGAACGTCTTGTTTTGCCTACCAAATACAATTTGTACGGTGTTTATGAACTGTTGGATGAGGTTAACGCTGCCGAGCAAATGAAACGAGATATTATTGCCAATTACCCCGATTCGAGATACGCGGCTATTCTTTTAAATCCAAAGTCAGAAATGGCCAAGGACGAAAACAGTCCCGAAAGTATTTATGAGCGTATTTATGCCAGTTATGAAGCGCAGAATTTTCAGGAAGTCATTACGTTGAGCGATAAGTATATTTTTGAATTTGATGGCGATCCCATTGTGCCTAAGTTTGAAATTTTGAAAGCTTCTGCCAACGGTCGATTAAATGGTTTTGATGCTTATAGAGAAAGCGTTAACTTTATTGCCTTAAACTATCCTAATACAGAAGAAGGCAAACAGGCCAAAGATATCTTACAAAAGGTCATTCCTGTTTTGGCCGATAAAACCTTTCAGGATAATACCTCAAACTCCAGATTTAATGTCTTGTATGAGTTTGAAAACGCGAGTAATGAAGAAGTGGATGCATTTTTTGAACTGCTGGTCAATGAAGTTAAAGAAATTAGATATTATGATTTAAGTGTCTCTAAGGACATTTACGATAAAAATACTGTTTTTGTTACCGTTCATGGATTAAAAAGTATAGAGGGCGCCATCGGTTTTGCCGATTTGTTACAAGAGCGAAAAGTAAATATTACCCGCCCATATATTGCGATTTCATCTGTGAATTATGAAATTGTACAACGACATAAAAATCTCAAAAACTACCTAGAAACCCAATAA
>NZ_DATJCY010000382.1:0-7747 GCF_035577925.1 Gelidibacter sp.
TCCAATACTTTTCTACAATGGGTTCATTGGTTACCTCTTTTACAAACACTGCCAAAGGTGCTCTACGTGCTTTGTTCAATGACAGTTTTCCGTCGGCTATGGTAAAATTGTCGGCCGTTTCAAAAACACTTAATATCTCAGATTCGTTAATTTCTGAATCCGGGCAAGCCATTCGGGTTGATGCCATTTGCGAAAATGAAATTTGGGTGCCTTCCAATTTGTAAGTTCCCATAAAGGTATTACAACCGGAATAACCATTAACGCGATTATCCTTTGAGTTGAGTGTAAAGTAAATAGCTTTACCATGATTTTTGATATCGGACATGTCTTTCCCTTCCAATGTGGAAATGACCCACTTTACATCTTCAACAGATTGGTTCTTGGTGTTTTCCATAAGTTTTGAATTGTCATCGGTTGCAGTTGAACCGACTTGTTTACTTGAGTTACAGCCCATAATTGTTAATGCGATAAGCGCTACGGTTGTTAACTTAATTTTCATAGATTCTTTTTTTAATTTTTAATTTTGTTTTTCTTTTTGCAATTTTCAATGACATAAATTTAACCAAAAAACATGCCTTTATTTTAAATATCAACTCAAATTATTATTTAGTTTGATGTTGAACTTCAAATTTTTCTCATAACACCTTACCCATGTTTATTAATCTTGTCGATGGTTTCGGCAATTAAGGTTTGTCTACTTTTTAAATAATTTCTAATGATGTCCCCAACCGATTCCTCATTTTTAAATTTTTCTGGGTGATGTACCTTATTATAGCTGTTTATTTTTTCGACTAATAAAATTTCATTTTCTAACGCTTGATAATCAATTTTCAAGGCTGATAACTGAAAATATGTAGTGATTCTAAAATAGCGTTTCCGATCACCAGATTTTGTATAATAGTCCACATGTTTCAATTGCATAAGAATCTTTAAATTAACCGATGTTGAACTTTTACTCGATCCAATGATTTCACGGATTTGTTCAAAAGTCAATCCCTCTTTTGAAGATAAGGTTAGCAACGTATAAATGCGCGCTGCCAAAGGAGCAAGATTTAATCGCGACTCCAATTGAAGACCAATTTCCTCTATTAATTTCTTTTTTTCGGTTGAAACGGACATTTTTTTAATTTTTACAAATATACGTCTAGTTCGGAACAAAACGAACTAATTTATCTTAAAAATTTGTTATAGTTTTACTCAGCCTAATTAATTTATAAACAGCACTAAGTATTTCAGGTTAGGGCTGTAACGGAAGTACACATCAAATGGCCATGGAGAAAGCAATTCCAACTTGGGCCCCTATCTCTATTCATAAATGAATTTCTAATACTTTTACTGATAATGAAGTCAATATAGAATTTCATTATTGTCCTAGAAAATAAACAAGACCGTTCTGTTATAAGAATCAAAAGTGAAAACAAAAACCTAAAACGCTGAAAATGTAGCTTTTAAAATTAAAGATTGCGAAATTATGCTATTTCCATTTTGCTCTTAACAAATCGAAAAACAACATTACTCTTAAAGCATTCCCCGAAAGTCCATATAAATCTAGATTTTGCTAGATCATTAAATATTTATCAGATAATAATGATTGAATTTAATCAAAGTGCAAAAGTAAATTTGCTGATAAAAAACATGGATCAGCACAAAAAAATATATTTAATTGACTATCAGCACAAAAAACGCAATTTTTAAAAACACCTCTTTAGTAATGATCACAACGTTTTTTAGAATCAAAATTTTTAAGAAAAAATATAGAATATAAAAGGACATCCTATAGCGAAGAAAGTCACCTAACCGACACCTGAAAATGAATTAATTATCGATTAAAAAACATCTTAAAATTTTCGACATAAAGATAAATAATATATAAAATCATTTAAACTATTTCGTTTTAGTATGCAATCCAATTATGTAATACTATATTTGCATTTTAAATCAAATTAAAAATGAAAGTTCGGGAAATATTTATTTTAATTTCGGCTATCGTTGTTGTAGTCATCCTTGGAATCGCTTTACTTTGGAGCCCTATTTTATGGGCTTTTGTTGTGGTAGCTCCAATAATAATGATGGGTGTTTTTGACATCATTCAAACCAAACATACCATCCGTAGAAACTTTCCTTTAGTTGGTCGTTTCAGATACATGCTGGAGTCTATTCGTCCAGAAATCATGCAGTATTTTGTTGAAACAGATACACAAGGAAGACCGTTAAACAGAATCCTAAGATCTTTGATTTACCGAAGAGCAAAGGGTGAAATTGCTACAGAACCTTTTGGAACGCAAATGGATCTTTACCATTCAGGATATGAGTGGTTGGAACACTCTATGTACGCCAAACATAATCCAAAAGAAATTGGAGAGTTTCCGCGATTGCTGATTGGGGGCAAAGATTGTAAACAACCTTATTCATCAAGTTTGTTGAATATCTCGGCCATGAGTTTTGGGTCGCTCAGTAAAAACGCTGTTCTTGCCCTGAACAAAGGTGCCAAAATGGGCCATTTTGCACACAATACCGGTGAAGGTGGAATTAGTGATTACCATTTGGAACATGGAGGCGATTTAATTTGGCAAATAGGTACAGGATATTTTGGCTGTCGCAATGACGATGGTAGTTTTAATGACGTCACCTTTAGGGAAAACGCCTTAAGACCGCAAGTGAAAATGATTGAAATAAAACTATCACAAGGTGCAAAACCAGGTCATGGAGGAATTTTACCAGCCCAAAAGAACACTGAAGAAATAGCACGAATAAGACACGTAAAACCTGGTATTGCAGTGCATTCACCACCTTCTCACGGAGCCTTTTCAGACCCAATAGAGTTTATGCATTTTATTAAACGTCTTCGAGATCTGTCCGATGGAAAACCAATTGGGTTCAAATTATGTTTAGGTCGAAAACAAGAATTTATGGATTTTTGTGAAGCCATGGTCTATACCGGGATTACACCAGATTTTATCACCATAGATGGTGGTGAAGGAGGAACCGGTGCTGCACCGGTTGAGTTTTCAAACTCCATGGGAATGCCGCTTCGTGAAGGTCTGATTTTTGTTCACGACACTTTAGTGGGCTTTAACTTACGAAGTGAAATTAAAATTATTGTTGCCGGTAAAATCATTACAGGTTTCCATATGGCCAGAGCAATTGCGCTTGGTGCAGACGGCTGTAATAGCGCACGTGCCATGATGCTTGCTATTGGATGTATCCAAGCTTTGCAGTGTAATCTTAATACTTGTCCAACCGGAGTAGCAACTCAAAATGCATCGCTAGTAAAAGGATTGGTTGTGAATGATAAAGCGCCAAGAGCTACCAGATACCATGAGGCAACGATACACAGCTTCTTAGAACTTGTGGCTGCGGCTGGTTTAAATGATCCTAGTGAATTGACACGTAATCATATCAGCAAAAGAATTGGTCTTTATAACATCCAAACTTATGAAGAGATTTATCCGTACATGGAACCAGGTTCTTTATTGGATATCAACACCATTCCAGAACATTATAAAAAATTCTTCCATTTGACACGAATTATGAAGTAATTTAAAATACTGGAAATAAAAAAAGCTTGTTGGATACTGTTCAACAAGCTTTTTTTTTATAGGACACAATGATGGCTAGAACAGGGCGACTTTCTAAAAACTTAGCGTTTTTTATAACATTAATAGCGTCTTTTTTTGCCTGTTATGTTGTCAATCCTAATGACAAATATCATTGGTGAACTTTCATCAACGGCTTTAGAAGAAAACTCACTGATAAAATTCAATTCTTTCAATTCCTTTCTTTCAACCAATTCTTTAATTCCTAAGGAAAAAGTATGCAAATAAGCCTTGGCATCGGTACCAAAAACCTGCTCAAACTCACCATGCACCATAACCGATCGCCATTTGGTAAGTGCATTAATATCAACAACATTAAGCGCTACTCTTTTATTATTGCGCATGGCATTCATTTTATGCCCCTCATTGGAATAACAAATAATGACATTTCTGATGGCATCATAAAAATAAGTAATAGGAACCACAAAAGGCCTATCTTGATAGATATAGGATAAATGTCCCAAGTAATCGTTTTGAAGTACGAACAAACTTTCTTTTTCCTCTAAATTGATATACATAATACGTTTTCTTTTAACAACTATAAAGATACCGTCATCTGCCATAATGTTCAATGATATTTATCATTCAATACATTTTGAATACCTCAATCAAAAAGCATTCAAGACTTAGGTTCAACTAAAAAGAACAAAAAGCTTTCCTTTTATATAGGTTTATTTCTACGAATATAAATATCTTTGAAACTGATTTTAAATTTTGAAAACTGTTTTTTACAAATCCCTAAAAACTCCCTATTATTATTATCAATACATCTCGTTTTAAAATCAAATTTATCATTCGCTGAAAAATTAAATTATGAAAAAACTAATTGTTGTCCTTGGATTTGTTGCTGTAGCTTTAGCGTTGATCTTGGCCGCAAGTCAATTTTTCAACATAGCCTATGTTCCGGCCATAGTAGCCCTGCTTTTAGGTTTTTTCGGATTATATCTTTCAAAACAAAAAAACACTTCAAAAAAGTCGATCCAATTAATATTTTTGTTAACTGGTATTGCCTTGATTTTAGCCACGTATAAAACCATTTTTGTGAGCTCCGAAGGCGAAGCTCTAAAAGAAATTAAGCCCGACCAAACATCAGATTCCATTAACAAAAAAGCAGATATTGAAATTAATAAATTTAAAAAAGCACCACAGCTTCAAGGAATGGAAGAACAATAATCTTTTTTTTTTAATTTTTTTATGAAGGAAAATACTTTTAATTTATCTTTTTATTGTTTTATTTAATTCATTACTAATGAAACTGATCTTTATTACTTCTGTTTTGACTCTTGTCGGCTCGTGCGCCAATATAAGTTATTCGGAAAAAATTGATAACCTTAAGAAAAGTATTGTTTTTGATGATGCCGAGATTATTGAGAAATATAGTAATACCATTACAGCAGATCAGCTTAAAAATCATGTTTACACCTTAGCCTCAGAAAATTTTCAAGGACGTGAAACTGGCGAAATAGGTTTTAATAAGGCATCCAAATTTGTTAAGGATTTTTATGTGTCTCATAATATCTCTTCGCCTTTAGGTTCTGACAATTATTACCAACGCATTCCAAAATCTTATTTTTCAGAAACTAGTGTCGCTTCGCAAAATGTAGTCGCTTATATTGAAGGATCTGAATACCCAAATGAGATCATCATTATTTCGGCACACTTGGACCATTTGGGATATCCCGATGGCGTCATATATCATGGTGCTGATGACAACAGCTCAGGAACCGCCGCGGTTTTAGAAATTGCAAATGCATTTATACGAGCAAAACAAAGTGGTTACGGTCCCAAAAGGAGCATTCTTTTTTTACATTTAACCGCCGAGGAATCAGGTCTTTTTGGATCACGATATTATGTCAACCATCCCATTTATGCGCTTGAAAATACTGTAGCCAATTTAAATATCGACATGATAGGACGCGTGGACAGAAATTATCAAGAACAACAAAATCAGAATTATATTTACTTAATTGGTTCCGACCGATTGAGTACAGAACTGCATTATATATCGGAAGCTGCAAATGAACAATTTACAAATTTGACACTCGATTATAAATACAATGACGAAAATGATAGCAATCAATATTATTACCGATCGGATCATTATAATTTTGCCAACAACAACATTCCTGTCATCTTTTATTTTAATGGCGAACATGACGATTACCATCAGCCTACAGACACGCCCGATAAGATCAATTATCCCTTATTGCAAAAACGAACGCAACTGATTTTTTCAACCGCTTGGTATTTGGCAAATTCCAATAAACGCCTCAAAGCCGTAAAATTAAAAAAACACTGAATGCAACAGCTTTAATCAACTATTAAATATATAGAAACCACTATGTGTTAAAATTTGTTAAATGAATTGAAGTTTAAATCCTAATATCTTGCGATTTTCGTATTATAGCACTTCACATATAAATTAATCCACGATTTGATGAAAAAGTCACTTATTTTTGCAGGTCTTGCACTGAGTATTTTGAGTTGCGGTAGTACGCAACAACAAATTACCCAAAAAGAATCAATAACTTCAATTGATCCAACCGTATATGGAAAATCCATTACAGAAGGGGAGTTAAAAGATTTATTGTACATCTATGCTTCCGACGAGTTTGAAGGGCGCGACACGGGTTCAAAAGGCCAAAAAATGGCTGTAGAATTCTTAAAAAAACACTATGTCGATTTGGATATCCCTTCACCACTTCCTGGAGGAAATTATTATCAAAACGTACCACTGATTAGCCAAAAGGCACCAGAAGTTGATGTCACTGTCAATGGTGTTGCTTTTGAAACTTACACCGATGTGGTTCCATTAGGTAGTGCTACAACGCAAACTATCACGGCATCAGACATCATATACGCTGGTTACGGCATTGATTCTGAAAACTACTCGAGCTACGATGGTTTGGATGTTAAAGGAAAAATCGTACTAATAAAAGCAGGCGAACCTAAAAATAATGATGGCACTTATGTAACGTCAGGAACAACAGAAAACACAAAATGGTCTTCCGGAAGACAAGCACTGGCGTCAAAAAGAGAAGCGGCCATGAACAAAGGTGTTAAAACCTTATTGTACATGGATGATGCCTATACAAAATCGATGGGAAATTTTATGCAAGCTGCAGCCAAGTCTGGAGGTGGCGGTCGTCTGTCACTTGAAGGAAAACAAGATAATATGGTTCAAATTCTTATTGGCGATAATTTAGGAAAAGCCCTATTAGCTGATATTGAGACCGATGACACCTCAAAAAACATCAAGACCAATTTAAACATCAAAATCACCAGCAACTCCGAAAACATAAGTTCTGAAAATGTATTGGCCTTTATCAAAGGTTCTGAAAAACCAGATGAAGTTATCGTTCTTTCTGCACATTTAGATCACGAAGGCATTAAGAATGGAGAAATTTATAACGGTGCAGACGATGATGGCTCAGGAACTGTTGCGCTCTTGGAGATTGCAGAAGCCTTTAAATTGGCTGAAAAAGCAGGACACGGCCCTAAGCGTTCTATTTTATTCTTGCATGTTACAGGTGAAGAAAAAGGGCTTTTAGGATCAAGCTATTATGCCGATATTGAACCTATTTTTCCATTAGAAAACACTGTAGCCAATCTCAATATTGACATGATTGGAAGAATTGATCCAAAACGTACTGGCGACAGAAATTATGTTTATTTAATTGGTTCGGATAAATTAAGTACAGATTTACACAATATCTCCGAAGAAGTAAATAATAAATATGCTAATGTGACTTTGGATTACACCTATAATGATGAAAATGACCCTAATCGTTTTTACTACAGATCTGATCATTATAACTTTGCAAAAAACAATGTACCCGTCATTTTCTACTTTAACGGAACACATGATGACTACCACAGACCGTCAGATACACCTGACAAAATAAACTATGATTTGTTAGAAAACAGAACTCGACTTGTATTTTATACAGCTTGGGAATTGGCCAATAGAGACGCAAGGATTGTGGTTGACAAAATAAGTAAATAACACCATCTAAAAAAGATAATTTACAAAAGGCAAAACTTAAATGTTTTGCCTTTTGTCATTTTTAGAAGTTGCTTTTGGTAGAATATATTGACATTTCTTTTCATTTCGTCTAAAAAAACACCTCTAAATCGTTCAAATGATGTTG
>NZ_DATJCY010000383.1:0-8351 GCF_035577925.1 Gelidibacter sp.
TATTGAAGTATCCTTCAAACATCAATAAGGTTGTAAGAACTTACGGCATATCGTATGCGGAAGCTAAAGATTTGGCACTTCAGCAAATTAAAGCCAATGCCATTCAGTATGAAAAGCAAAAAAAACATTTGCTGTTTGTCAATTATACTGAAGGATCTACGCATGATCAAACAATAAAAAAAGCAGACCGTTTATCTGGTTACAAATTGCATCAATTAACCATTCAAAATTCATCGAACCCAACTAATATTATTATCGATGATTATTTTACCATCAAAAAATCAACCGATAAAGGTGATAGCGTTGAAGGCTTCATCATTGAAGTTACAGGTGAACGACTTAGCCAAATGGACAAAGACAATTTGGCCCATTCTAAACGATTATTAGAAACCACGAATTCGGGCACAGAAGTCTGGATTTATGTTTATATAAATGAATAACACATGGAAAATATAACCAAAAACATCGATCATATTTTAAATCGGATTGAAACAGCTTGTAAAATTTCGGGGCGAAATAGCAACGATGTCAAACTGCTAATGGCAACCAAAACCGTATCTGCTGAAAATATAAAACTTGCTTTAGAATATGGTCAGACCTTAATTGGTGAAAATAAAATCCAAGAGATTAAGGAAAAATACGACGACTTAAAAAGTGTAGCGCACCAAAAGCATTTTATAGGCCATCTACAAACCAATAAAGTCAAAGAACTTATACGATATGACGTGGGTTGCATCGAGTCATTAGATCGGATTAAATTGGCAGAAAAACTACAAAACCGACTGGAATACGAAGACAGAACGATGGATGCTTTTTTACAATTCAACACCTCTTATGAACCTAGCAAATTTGGAATGGCACCTGAAAACGCAATAAAATTCGCAAAGGAAGTTCAACAGTTTGACCGTATTAATATTAAAGGATTGATGACTATTGGTTTATTTTCAGCAGAAAAAGAACAGGTGAGGAAATGTTTTAAATTACTAAAAAACATACAACAGCAACTTTTAGACTTGGATCTTCCCGTTCATGACTTATCGATGGGAATGAGCGGTGATCTGGAAACGGCCATTGAAGAAGGATCGACCATAATTAGAATAGGAACGGCTATTTTTGGCAAACGAAAATATCCAGACAGTTACTATTGGAATGAGGGTCATTAAAGTTGGCACCTGCTTAATATAAATACTTAATTTCATAAATCGACCTCATTCAAAAACAAAAAACCCAATACTATGATGTATTGGGTTTTTCTATATTCAAAGATTTTAGAATTACACTAAATCTTTTAATTCATACGTGGTTTTTATCCACCAAAGTCATCAAATCTGATGTTTTCATCCGGGATTCCGAAGTCTTCTCCCATTTTTTGAACCGCTTGGTTCATTAATGGTGGTCCACAGAAATACAATTCAATATCTTCAGGTGAATCGTGATGGTTCAAATAGTTCTCAATCACACAATTATGGATGAAACCAACAAATCCATCACCAGGAGCATCTATATTTTCTTTCACTTTCCAATTGTCTTCTTCCAATGGTTCAGACAAAGCCAAGTAAAATTTAAAGTTAGGAAAATCGCGCTCCAATTCACGGAAATGCTCCAAATAGAACAATTCACGTTTAGAACGTCCACCGTACCAATAAGTTACTTTTCTACCTGTTTTCAAGGTTTTGAACAAGTGGTACAAGTGTGAACGCATTGGCGCCATTCCTGCTCCACCTCCAACATATAACATTTCTGCCTCAGATTCATTGATAAAGAATTCACCGTAAGGGCCGGAAATAACAACTTTATCACCTTTCTTCTGGTTAAAGATATAAGACGAAGCGATACCCGGATTGACATCCATCCATCCTCCTTTTGCTCTATCAAACGGTGGCGTTGCAATACGTACGTTTAGCATGATCTCTCTGCCCTCTGCTGGGTAGGAAGCCATGGAGTAGGCACGCTCGGTAGTTTCGTCGTTTTTCATCACTAATGGCCACAACTTAAACTTGTCCCACTCGTCTTGAAATTTATCAGGAGAATCATGCTCTTCAGGATGTGCGGTAATATCCATATCCTTAAAGTTAATAGTACATGGTGGAATTTCAATCTGGATGTATCCACCCGCTTTATAGCCCATGTCCTCAGGAATTTCAACAACAAACTCCTTAATGAAAGAGGCTACGTTATAATTTCTAACAACGACAGCTTCCCATTTTTTAATTCCAAAAACTTCTTCTGGAATGGTGATTTCCATGTCTTGTTTTACTTTTACCTGACAAGATAAACGGATACCTTCCTTTAATTGCGTCCGGGTAAAGTGTGGCGTTTCGGTTGGAAGGGCTTCACCTCCACCGGATAAAACATGGCATTCACACTGAATACAAGTTCCACCTCCACCACATGCCGATGGTAAAAATATTTTTTGTCCACTTAAGGTGGTCAATAATGAGTTTCCTGAAGGCACTTCAAGCACTTTTTCCCCATTAATGGTAATTTTTACAGGTCCTGATGGTGCTAATTTCTGTTTTACAACTAACAAAAGTGTAACCAATACAAGCGTAATTACTAAAAACGCGATAATTGTAGCTAAGATAACACCTGTTGTACTTACTGCTAATAACATATTATTGATTTAATGCGGTTGTAGTTTGGTCTAAATGTTCGTTCTTTAAGGTCACCTCAACGTCATTATCCTTCTTAATAGGCTGTACTGCTTGCTCCACAGCTTCTGGGCTTTGTTCACCATCGTCACCTCCGGTAAGCATACCTCCAAAGCTCATAAAACCAATAGCCATTAATCCGGTAAGGATAAAGGTAATTCCTAAACCTCTTAAAGCTGGAGGTACTGCCGAGTATCTAATTTTTTCACGAATAGCGGCAATGGCAAGAATGGCCAAAAACCAACCAATACCAGATCCAACACCATAAGTAACTGCTTCGCCAAGCGTAGGGATTTCACGAGATTGCATAAATAAAGAACCTCCTAAAATAGCACAGTTAACAGCAATTAACGGTAAAAATATACCCAATGAATTATATAAAGACGGAGAAAATTTCTCAACCACAATTTCTACCAATTGCACCATTGTAGCGATGGTAGCAATAAATAAAATATAGGATAAAAAACCTAAATCATAATCTGCATATTCAGGTCCTAACCATGACAAAGCACCTTCTTGTAAAATGTATTGATCCAACAACCAGTTTAATGGTACCGTTACCGCCAATACAAATATCACAGCAGCTCCAAGGCCAACTGCAGTAGCAACTTTTTTAGATACCGCCAGATAAGAGCACATTCCTAGGAAGTATGCAAATATCATGTTATCTACAAAAATTGATTTAAAAAATAATTCTATATGTTCCATGTTTTTTTAGAATTAAGATTTAGGATGTTTAATGCACAAAGATTTTGAAATCAAACATCTTATATCTAATTAATTATCTTCTATTAATGCTTTGTTTTTAGAGCGTTGTACCCAAATGATCAATCCGATAACAATCAACGCCATTGGAGGCAATACCATGAAACCGTTGTTCTCGTAACCTATACTGTACAATCCGGTTTTTTCGATAGGATCACCCAAAACTTTAATACCAAGTAAAGTTCCTGAACCAAGCAATTCTCTAAAGAAACCAACAATAACTAAGATAATACCATATCCGGCAGCATTACCAACTCCGTCCAAGAACGATTTCCAAGGGCCGTTAGCCAACGCAAAGGCTTCAAATCGCCCCATAATGATACAGTTGGTGATAATCAATCCAATAAATACTGAAAGTTCTTTGCTTAAAGAATAAGCATAAGCCTTTAATACTTGATCCACAATAATTACCAAAGTGGCAACGACAATCAATTGCGCAATAATTCTAATTTTAGATGGAATGATATTACGCATTAACGAAATTACAACGTTCCCCATTGCAAGTACGAAAATCACAGAAACAGCCATCACAATAGATGGTTTTAGCTGCGCCGTAATAGCTAGTGCCGAACAAATACCCAATACCTGAATGGTAATAGGGTTATCATCTAATAAAGGATCAGTTACTAATTTCTTATTTTTTCTAGAAAACAAAGGTTCCTTAGGAGTGTTCACTTTTTTTTCTTTTTCTGCTACTTCTGCCATTTCTATTATTTTAAAGTTTTAAAATAAGGTACATACATTTTCAAATCCTTTTTGATCATTGCTGTTACACCATCGCCAGTAATTGTTGCACCTGCCATTGCATCTACAGCATGGTCGGTTTTCCTATCATTTCTAGGATCGGAATTACCTTTTGCAACATTGATTCCTTGAAAATCACCTGAACTGTCTAATAGGTGTTCACCTTCAAAATCGTCCATAAAAAAACGTTCCTTAATTCCAGTACCTAAACCAGGAGTTTCGCCAGCATGGTCAAAAAACACACCTTGAACCACCATATCTTTATCTACAGTTACAAAACCCCAAATGGCATCCCATAATCCCTTGCCACGTACAGGAATAATATATACTGTTTTACCCTCTTTTTGAGCTTCAAATAATGGTAATCTTCTGGTATAATTTGGATCCTTGGCTAAACCTTCTTCTTTCTTAATGCTTATCATGTAAGCCAAAGGATCTTCAGTTACTTTATCACCTTCAATAACATATTGTTTAACAATAGACTCATTGAAAATAGCATCAACCTTATCTGCTGAAACGAATTTTACATCACTTGGTCCACTATTTTCATTAACGCCCAAGGCATATAATATGTTTTGTTGTATTTCAAAACGCTCATTAGCTTTTACCATTGGTTTTAATCCTTGGGCAAGTCCTGCAAGAATAGAACCTACTACCAAAACCATCACAACGGCAAAAATAATGGTATAACTGTTTTTATCTGTATCGATTGCCATAACTTATGCTGTTTTTAATTTTGCTCGTTTTAATCGTTTGTTTACGTTGCCTTTTACAACATAATGATCGATAGTTGGAGCAAACACGTTCATTAATAAAATTGCCAACATTACGCCTTCTGGGTAGGCAGGGTTAAACACTCGTATCATAATAGAGATGAACCCTATGAGAAAGCCGTAAATCCATTTACCTTTATTGGTCTGTGAGCCGGTTACAGGATCGGTTGCCATAAAGACAATACCAAAGGCCAATCCGCCCATAAGGAGATGCTGCCAAAACTCAGTGCTCATTAACGTATAGAACTTACTTGTTTGGGTAATCCAACCACTGTCAACAACGATATTGAAAATGTATCCCATGACCAAAGCGCCAATCACTGAACTCAACATTATTCGCCAACTGGCAATTTTTGTAAAAATCAGGAACAATCCTGCCAAAAGAATTAATACGGTAGAAGTTTCTCCTATGGAACCAGGTATAAAGCCAAAAAACATATCCATGACAGAATAGTCAACCGGATGTGATTGTGCCAAGCTTCCCAAAATTGTTTCTCCGGATATGGCATCGGCTGTTGATCCGTTTGCTATTTCCTGAGCTCTTTCTGCTGCACCCTGTACCCACACTTTATCACCACTCATCCAAGTAGGGTATGCGAAGAATAAGAATGCCCTAATGGTTAGCGCTGGATTTAGGATATTCATTCCAGTACCTCCAAACACTTCTTTTCCGATAACCACACCAAAAATAACGGCAATGATCAACATCCAATAAGGTGTATCAATAGGTATGATTAACGGCACTAACATTCCCGTTACCAAGTACCCTTCTTCAACCTCGTGGCCTTTGATGATAGCAAAAATAAATTCGACTCCTAATCCGACGGCATATGAAATGATAATCAACGGCAATACTTTCCAGAAGCCAAAAGCGAAGTTTTGAAGCGTCCAAAATTCGCTACTGAAAAAACCACCGGAAACCGCCTGGATTTCACCAATAGCCAGAAAATGCTGATATCCGGTATTGAACATACCAAAAATCAAACATGGTATCAAGGCCATGATTACGGTATTCATGGTACGCTTTAAATCATCTGCCGCTTTAATATGTGTACCGCCGCGTGCAGTATCATTTGGTGTGTATAAAAAAGTATGAAGGGCATTAAAGGCCGGAGCCATTTTGGTTCCCTTATATTTCTCTTTTAAATTATGTAAGTTTTGTTTTAAACCCATTGTCTTTAATATTAACCGATTTCTTTTATCATCAAATCCAACCCTTCTCTAATAATATGCTGATGTGGTTGTTTTGATACACATACAAACTCTGTCAAGGCAAAATCCTCTGGAGCTACTTCATACATTCCCAAAGCTTCCATTTCATCCAAATCTTTATACAGACATGATTTTAGAATTTGCATAACAAAAATATCCAACGGAAAGACTTCTTCATAATTTCCTGTCAACACAAAATTTCGGTGTTCACCGTTCATATTTGTGTTTAAATCGTACACTTTGTTGGGTGCCAACCACGAAAACGTAAGTGCTCTTGAAATAGACAGTTTATCAAAAATAGGTTTATTCCACCCAAACAACTCGTAATCATCACCTTCTGGAATCACAGTAATAATATTGCTATAATAATCCAAAAAGCCATCAGGGTTAACCTGAGTTCCTGATAGGACATTTCCTGAAATGATACGGGCATTACTATTCTGTTCGATACCATTATCATAGATCATGGTAGCCACTTCACTGCCAATTTTGGTAACAAAATAACGTGGCTTTTTAATCGATGAACCTGCAAGTGCTACAATACGCTCGGCATTAAACTTACCGGTAAGCAACAACTCTCCAATAATCACCAAGTCTTGTGCAGCAACCGTCCAAACGGTTTCACCTTTATTAACGGGATCTATTTTATTGATTTGGGTTCCTACATTCCCCGAAGGATGTGGCCCAGATATTTTGTGAAGCGCAATTCCTGATAGGCCCGCCAATGGCGATTTTGAGTTTTGACCAACCGTAACATGTACTTTTCCTGGCGTCAACTTACCCAGTGCGGTGACTGCAGCTTGCAATTCGGCCTCCTTGCCCTGAAGCGTATAATCAAGGTCGGCAGCTAAAGGTGCGCTGGCATAACCCGAAATAAAAATAGCTTTTGGAGTTCGGTCCGTTTTGGCAATAATGTCATACGGGCGTTGTTTGATAAATGCCCAACAACCGCTTGCCAATAATTGGGCTTTAATGGCATCTGCAGTGGCGGTAGCAACGTTCAGCTTACCGTTGTCTTGATAAACTTGCTCTTTATCTGCCTGAATCTTGATGCTCACAATGCGTCTCTTTTCTCCTCTTGCTATTTCGATAATCTCTCCCGAAACCGGCGAAACAAATTTCACAGCCTCATTGGTTTTATCATAAAAAATAGGCTCACCGGCTTTCACCTTTGCACCTTCTTTTAATACCATTTTTGGGATAACACCATGAAAATCATCAGGTCGGAGCGTATAAAAATTGCTCAAAACAGCTTTTTCAGTAGTTTTTTCAGCAATCCCCTTAAGTTTGATGTCAAGGCCTTTCTTAATCTTAATGTCGTTTGACATATTATAAATCTATTGGTTAATAGTTACAATGATGCGATTTATTATAGTAAAAATCGGTGCAAATTTACAAATTAATAATGCAGTTTCCATAATTATTGTTATAAAAATTCTACGAAATCATTAATGCAAACTTTAAATTTTACTTTTTTAATTTATATCCTTTGTAGGCAATCTTTTACATTTTGGAATTGGAGAGTCTAAGGATCAAATCAAAATCCTCAACAAATTTACCTCATAATTATTGAATGACATTTGTTTTTGATTGAAAATTCAACAATTAAATGGCAGTTTTTAGTTTCTAGGCTTCAAATTGACATAAGACCAAATGACATAAGACATTAGGACGATTTTGTGAAATACATTACTTGAACTTCGCGGAGTCTTTCCGCTACGTTCTATATTCTAAAAATTTCAACGTCGATCTCTCCCGATAGCTCGGAATTCAATTTCAACTTCTTCCGATAGTTATTGCAATTCAACTACTTTACCCTCTACCCACTAATTAACGGTTGTCGATTTGTCTAAATTCTAGATTCTAAGCTCTTGTCTCCAAATTGGCACAAGACGTAAGACTACTTGTAAAATATATCATGGTTTTCGGTCTTCCGTCATCGGTCATCATTGGTCATTATCAAATAATCTCCATAGCAGCTATACTCCACAAAAAAAACCATTAAAGCGCCATAACTTTAATGGTTTTTCCTTGGTACATGACAAGAATTATATTTGATGGGTTCTCCTTGATTTTCTATCCCTGCCCTAAAGGGTGAATCAAGGAAAACCGGCTAATTCATAATTTTCTTGGTAATGGTTCCGACAGTTTCCAACTTGATTTCGGTGAGATAAACGCCTTTTGGAAATTGGAATGCGGTTTGGAT
>NZ_DATJCY010000384.1:0-1678 GCF_035577925.1 Gelidibacter sp.
ACCATCATTAATGTTCCAATTGAACCATAAACTTTATTGTAATTCAAAAAATTTGTAGCCAGAAAAAAGAATCCGGAAGAAACCAAAATAAAAAGGACAGTACTTAAAAATGCACCAGGGGAGAAAAATGGAATTTTATGATTTACTGAGGGACCGTATTTATAAACAATACAAATGGTGATGTAGATGATAATAATTAGTCGCTCCTTGACGCCTAATCAACACATTGATTGCCAGCAATTTAATTGACATTTTTCTTGTTTTATTTTGCAAGGTTTTGTAACTTTAGCTATCAAAACCTTGCAAATTATGTTAGGAGAAAGCCCGCAAAAACAAAGAAATTTATTCCAACCCACACTTGTTGATTTTATTAATACTCAACATGAACTTGTTTTATTAGCTGACAAAATAGATTGGTCTTATTTTGAGAGAGAGTTTGCCCCCCTCTATTCTCATACAGGTCAAAAAAGTCTTCCTATTCGCTTTATGGTTGGTTGTTTAATGCTTAAAAACATTTATAACCTTGGAGACGAACGAGTTCCGGAAGCCTGGAGTTCTAATCCTTACATGCAATATTTTTGTGGTGAAGTATTCTTCCAACACAATTTCCCTTGTGATCCAAGTGCTTTTGTTCATTTTCGTAAACGTATAAAAGAGAAGGGTTTGGAAAAGATATTTTCCTATTCCGTGCATATGCATAGTTCTAAGGACATCTAGCTATGTTTTATCAGATACTACTGTTCAGGAGAATAATACTACTTTTCCTACAGATGCAAAGCTTTGCAAAAAAGTTATTGATTATTGTAATAAAATTGCAAAAGAAGAAGGACTTGCTCAAAGACAAACTTATGTTCATGTAAGCAAACAATTAGTTAGAAATACCTATAATGGCCAACATCCTAAGCGAGCTAAAAAAGCAACATCATCTCAACGTCATCTTAAAACAATAGCTAAACGTTTAATTCGTGAACTACGCAGGAATTTCACATCACAACAGTCAAGGAAATATAAAGATGCCTTAGCACTATATGAAAAAGTTGTAAATCAAAAAAAGAAAGACAAAAACAAGATCTACAGTATTCATAAGCCATTTACAAACTGCATAGCAAAAGGCAAATCACACAAACCCTATGAGTTTGGTAATAAAGTGGGATTAATAACGACTTCTAATAAAGGAAAGAAAATCATATTGAGCATTAAAGCATTTATAGACAATCCTTATGATGGGCATACTATTCAACCTCTCCTAGAGCAAATGGAAGACAATAATCTTCCACTTCCAAAAGAATTAATCTACGATCGAGGAGGTCGTGGAAAATCAGAAGTGAAAGGAGTGAAAGTATCCACACCAAAACCACCCTTGAAAAGAGATAGTCATTATGAAAGACAGAAAAAGCGCAAGAAATTCCGAACTCGTGCAGCAATAGAACCAATCATTGGACATTTGAAAACCAACTTTAGGATGGGACAAAACTACTATCATGGAGAAGTGGGACCTCAAATCAATGCTTTGATGGCTGCAGCAGCATGGAATTTGAAAAAGATGATGGAGCTTCTCAAGAAAGAAGTAAAAAATATTTTTATTTTAATTTTTATCAAGATTTGGAAACGAAATTTTTATGTTTCGTTTTGAAGATCCGACTTCGTAAGGAGCGACTAATTATTTAGTGCTTGTTAT
>NZ_DATJCY010000385.1:0-1852 GCF_035577925.1 Gelidibacter sp.
CGGGTAGTTTTTCTGGATTTTTTCCCAACATATTTGCAAGCTTTTCTACGACAAATATACAAATACCTGTAATGAAAAACAAGCTTAATAACGGTTAATACACTGGATTATAGATGATTAAGCTACCTTAAGGAGTAACTAAATAGTATACAAAAACATTCGACCCCGATGGGGTCGAATTATACATTTGAGATCCTTTATAAACATAAATCCCCTCCGGGATTGGAAATAAATGTAAATCTGAATTTATTAATCTTAAACAAAAAAAAATGAAGCAAACACTGCTGAGTAACCACTTCAGATAGCTTGCTTCACTTTCCTGTTAAAAAAATGAAAAAAATTAGGCAATTGGAATGGTCGGATACAGTCCTGCCCGACCATTTTCTGATAAGAAGATGACAACGCCTATTGTCATCTTCTTATTAATTGTTTTACAACAATTTTATTTCTTACTAGGCACTTCCAATTTCGAAAAATCGATATCTGGTGCAACGCCATTTGGTAGTCTTGTAAATTCGGTATCAATAGGTATGGTTTCACTAAAAAACCCACAGTTCTCCATATAAAATTCGTTTTCAACAACACCTCCACCATAATCCATTCGCGCTTCTTTTCGAGCAGTCGCGTCGGCGGTAAATTTTGCATTCATCAACTCAATCCATTCCTTGTTGGTGGTATAAATCCATTGGTTGTTGTAATTTGCTTTTCTGGTAATATTGCCATAAGACGGAATGAAATTCTCTAAAAACGAATAGAGTCTCTGTAGATGCCTACTGCCTTGAGGTCTTCTAAAACTGGCTATTAAATGCCACTGATCATCTTCTGGGGTGAAAAAATAGGCCGTATAATCCGTTGAGTTATTTTCTGCCGGAACGCCTTTCAACAAAAATTTATAAGTGGTATCGGCTTTCCATGGAAAAACCTTATAACTCTGTCCACCAGAACCTTCATTTCCAAATTCACCGGTTTTGACAGCATCGCCTTTGCCTAATAAAATAATTTTGTGATCGTCCGGAATTTCATTTGGATCTTGCGTATCAAAAGGACTCCAAACGGAAAACAAAATGCGACGCTCAGTTTCAGAATTGACCTGAATACCAAAATAACCATCTTTAAATCCGTTGGCCATAAAATACGAACCAATTACATCTTCACCTTCCGGAACGTTTATTTCGCTATAAAACCACTCCACCTCTTTGTCGTTAGGCACTTCATAACTTAAATGGACTGATGGGCCGCGACGTCCAAAATAGATATCCTCCGTTATAAAATAGACCTCGCCAGATGTTGCTGGACCTCCAATGAGCACCTCAGAAATATTAGCCACTACCGTGCCTGTTTTCTCTATTCCTGCTATTTCAACCACAGCATAACCGGCTTCAACATCAAAAACCCCAACATCAATGGTTGATGTTTCAGAATTGGTCAAGGCAATGATTTTAGTTTGATCCCCAACGGTAACTTTAAGCTTTGATGTCCCATCGGGCACATTTCCTTTTAGTCCAAGATGTAACTTTCCTGAAGTATCGGTTTTAAAATAAGTATGGACTATGGACTTTAAATCGGTCCAGTTTTTAATTTCCGAATCTTTCATCATCTCGGAAGTTTCTGACGGATTATTGATCACCCAGCTATTGGCTCCTGCCGGTATTTGAATGGACAAATCCAACGCTTCATTTTGCTGTTCAGCATTTTTGTTGGTGTTGCAATTCATCATCTGCAAAGAAAGCAATAGGACAACAAGATAAGCTCCTCCTTTTTTGAGCATAATTTTATTTTTATATTGATTAGTATTTATTTTAAAAACAGATGAATTACGTGGTCATCTGAATTTATTGAAAAGAACTTTAAA
>NZ_DATJCY010000386.1:0-6471 GCF_035577925.1 Gelidibacter sp.
AGAAAAGAATATGCAACATCTATAAGAGCTTTTCTTTTTTCGCCTGAGCTCAATTCACTTACAGGAATTAATTTTGTCCCAGTTTTCGGCTTTTTATTTAGAACTTTTATAGAAAAATAAGCTTCTATTATTTTAGAGACTAGGTCGGGCATTGTAAGGCTATTTTTATGATAACCTTTATATTCATACTCTTCCAAAATACTTTCCACATCTTTAACAAAACTATTTAAATCCTTATTAATCTGTCTTAGGGTGCCAGGTCTAATAGCTTTTACAATTTCATCTTGTATGTTTTTATCCATTAGTTTCTGCATTTCTACAGTTTCTAATTTGGTATAAGTAAAGACATCCGTTTCAACAGGTATATATAAATAAGAATAATGAGAAATTAAGTAGTCATAAAATCCTTTGAAGTAATTCTGAATTTCTTCGTCACTAGATTTAATAGCGGGGCTTTCCCCAACAAAATCTATATAATTTTGATAACCACCAAAGTATATTGAGTTGTCGTTATGTTTTTTACCTACAATTAGTAAAAAGTAATCTTCTTTATTGTAAGATTTTTTTAACTCTGACTTATGGCTATTAAATTCAGAGGAACTTTTAGACTTGGTTTTTAAGTTATTATTCCAAATAAAATTTGAAAGCTTTTCAGCTTTCTCATAAAGTTCTTGGTCTGCTGTTTTTGTGTTTTTTAATTTGCTTTTTTTAATCAAAAATACTGGTGCGATATAAGGGAAGTTATCGCCACCAACGCCTTCATTCTTAGCTTCATTGTTAATAGGCCAATCGTTATTCTTTTTGTTTAAGATACAATCAATTGCTTCTAAAACAGAACTTTTTCCAACACCATTTTCTCCTATTAAACTAGAAAATCCAACTCCTTCTGAAATTGGAATAAAGGTAATTCCCTTATAAATTTTGAAATGTCTTAGAAATATTGATGTTATCATTTAGTTTTTTTTAATTAGGCACAACGGCTACGGCTATGGCAAGTGCGGGATTTCAAGGCACTTGCCTTTCCGTTTAGCGATTAGTTTATTTTGTGTAATTACTTTCATTCTAGTACCTTAGCCCGCATTTGCTATAGCCGATGTTGTGCGTTCGGCTTTTTTTCTTTCAATTTATTCTTTGTTATTCTAGGCAAAGTTAATATCTTTGTGCTCTAATAATTACAATTTCTGCATTATGTCTTGTTTTATCAAGTTATGGACTTCTATCAAGTGATAGGCAGTCCTGAGTAAAAATCCTTATTTTTTTTGGTATAGACAAAACGTCTATTAATTTTCCACGATTTGAATTCAAGTATTCACCTGTAAGAAGTAAATAATGACAAAAAAGAAATTGCCCGTTCGTTTTACGGGTCAGCACTTTACTATTGACAAAGTGCTTATTAAAGATGCAATAAAAGAATCAAATATAAATCAACACGATACAGTTTTAGATATTGGAGCTGGTAAGGGTTTTCTAACTGTTCATCTCTTAAAAAATGTCGATAAAGTTATTGCCATTGAAAACGATGTTGCATTAAGTCAACATTTGCGCAAAAAATTCATTCACGCTCAAAACGTTCAAGTGGTTAGTTGTGATTATAGAAATTTTGTGGTTCCGAAAGTTCCATTTAAAGTAGTTTCAAATATTCCTTTTGGTATTACATCTGATATTTTTAGTAGTCTGATGTTTGAAAATGTCGAATATTTTCTATGCGGTTCAATTATCCTTCAGTCAGAACCGGCAAAAAAATTGTTTTCAAGTAAGGTTTATAACCCATTGACAGTACTTTATCATACCTATTATGATTTGAAATTCCTGTATGAGATAAATCCTGAAAGTTTTTTGCCACCACCAACTGTCAAATCAGCACTTTTGAGAATTGAAAGAAAACAGATTTCATTAGATATTGGGCTTAAGGTTAAGTACTTAAATTTTGTTTCGTATATGTTACAAAAACCTGATTTAACAGTCAAAACAGCTATGAAGTCTATTTTTAGAAAAAAACAAGTTAGGTCAATTTCAGAAAAATTTGGAGTTGACCTTAATTCCAAAATTGTCTGTTTGTCTGCAAATCAATGGAAAAATTGTTTTTTAGAAATGCTCAAAGTTGTTCCTGAAAAATTTCATCCTTCATAACTATACTGTAGATGTTTTTTAAATTTTCTGTGTAGCAATGTTGTTTTTTTAGCTGACGCACAACGTCTTCTTTACGCAACTTTTCTTTAAACATTCGTATATACATTTAAATTTGGATGTTATACGCAATAATATTCTATTTCAAAATTTACTTTCCAAAAATAAGCAATTAAATAATAAAAACATTATGATGAAAAATAAAATGGTGGTATTACATTCTCATACCTCTGTTTCGCGGGCGTTGTTCTTGGTCCAAATCTCGTTCCGGATTTCTTCTTTGCTTCAGCTGTTCTTCTTGCTCCTGTTTCAATTGCTCTATTTCCTGTATTCTTTGATGATACCTCTTTGCAAGTAATTCTGGATCATTAATTAAAACTCCTATTTCCTTTATTTTAGTTCTTAAATTGGTATTCGCTTCCCCAACTTCTTTTAATTTAAAATCCTTTCTCTTTATCTCCTTTTCTTGTTGGATAATATCTTTTGTTAAACCTATGGATAAACTTGCAAGGCTCTTGTTTTGCTCAATGATTTCTTTTGTGTTTATAGTGAATCCTAAAGGCTTTTTTGGTTCTACTATTTCTATTTTTCTATCTTTCCATAATTTTTCAGCTGCATCCTGTCGAGCGTAATATTCCAAAGCTGTTTCATGCTTTATTCCTGTTCTTTCTAATCCTCTTTTTAACCCGAATCCAGCCATTTTATTTGCATAATCGGTTTGCATATCTCGCATTTCTTTTTTTCCTTTTGTATATTCTTTGGCTGATAATCTTCCATCCTTGGTCAAAGGAACAGTGATAGCGTGGATGTGTGGTGTTCTTTCATCAACGTGGAGAACAAATCTTACAATGTTTTCTTTTCCATAGCGTTCTTGCATCCATTCTTTATTGGCTTTTATCCATTGTTCTTTTTTCTTTTCATCGGCAAAGATATCTTTCATCTGCTCATGGCTACCCGTTAGGATGTGAGTTTGAAATCTAACCGCATCTTTTCTTATAGCCTTTTCGCCTTTATATCCCTCTTTGATTCTGTCCCTTACTGCTTGTGGTAAAGACTTTTCACAATGCTTATTAAGTATAAAGCTTCTATTGTTTTTAGTCTCTTCATGTTTACGATGTTCGAATGTATTCCATCCACCCATACTTTCTTTGCGGTCGATATGTTTCCCAATTCCACCGCTTCTACCTTTTCCTTTTTCTACGTGATAAACTGCGTATCCCATACCTGTTTTTACTTTCTTTAAATTTGACTTGTCGAATTTATAAAAACTCCGCAAAGCTGGAGTTTTTAAGCCTCGCAGAGCCCGCACTTTGGTACAAAGTCTAGTGGGCTATACTTCTATTCAGAACGGTGCTTCAAAGATACCATTTGTTTTTGTTTTCCCAACGTTCTGGATTTTTCTTTTTTCATTCTTCTTTCTCAATTCTTGTATAACAAGTTTTGAGAACTGAAGAATGATGCAATTTCCTGTTTTCTTTTGCATTTTTCCCCTAAACCTAATGTTGTGTTATATAAACACACTTGTTATATGCTTATCAAATGTTTTACTGACACACCTTAAACATATATTACATAACAGTTACAGAGGATTAAAAAAAACCCAACTACGACTTTTAGAGTGTTAACTACGACTTTTAGAGTGTTAAAAGAGTATCTAACTACGACTTTTAGAGTGTTAAACCATTTTACTGCGCAATTTTAGTTGCATGTCGTAATTAATTTATTACTTTTGTCTCTATCAAATGACATGATAATAAAATAATAGTATATAAAAAAATAAACTGCTGTTTATTAGGTAGATACATTCTAACTACGACACAATGAGTGTTAAAAAAGTGTGCTCTGCCTAATTTTACAACTCTAAAAAAAATGATTCTATGGTAAATAAAAATGTTATTCAATCGTACCTCCTAACTGTTGCAAGATATGATGCAAACATATATGCAAAGCGCATCTTGCTACATATAGTCAAAGCTAATCAAGACTATCTGCAAGGCGAAAAATTAAGTGGTGTCATAAATATTGATGAAGATTTATTTAAAGATAGGGAGTATTCTTTTGACATCAAGTCTATCTTAGGTGATGATGAGGATAATAATTATGATAGAATTATCAAAGCTTTCCATTCCTTACAAGATAGATTTATTCAGTTCGGGGATGGAGAAGGTGGAAGTGTGAGATTATCTTTTATTGAAAGAGTTTACGCAAAAAAACGCTCTGGAATTGTAAAGTTTCGCATGTCTGAACTTATGTATAAAGCATTTGCAGACTATTCTCAAGGTTTTAGGAAGTATGAGTTTGGATTAACTATGTCGTTTGATTCTGTTTACTCAATTCGATTCTATGAGCTTATGAGTGGTCAAAAAAAACCTCTAACCTACACAATTGATGATTTGAAAAAAATGTTTAGTTTAGGAGATAAATATAAGCGTCCATCAGATTTTGTGAAAAGAGTTATAGAACCAGCACAAGCAGAATTAAATGAAAAAAGTCCTTATACTTTTTCATTTAAATTGAATAAAAAAGGTCGTTCTTTTCACTCAATTACTTTCACTCCCATCTTCCAACCACAATACGCAAGCGAAGAAGCAGAAAAGCACGAACTCGCTAAAAAAGTAGGCTCTTCTGCTTATTTATCAAGAACAGAAAGAACTTATTTAAATGAACACTTTCAAATGTCTCCTAAACAAATAAAGAATAACCATGATACGTTTTTTGATGCTAAAAAGAAACATGGGGATTTCCTTCTTAATTTTTTTGATAAAGTAAGGATAAACGCACATAGAAACAATGCAACAAACAAGATTGGATATCTTATTTCAGCACTAAAGAAGGACTTGGAGAATGATTTAGATTAAATTTCTCCACACTCCTACTGGTCGTAAACTCCAGGGCAAATTAAAAATTCCAGGAAAGGATTAAAAATTATTTCTGTAACCTCGATTTTATGGCATTTTTTGGCATTTGGATCATAAATCCAAATGGTAAGAAATGGTAGAAAATGAGGAAACAACCGTAAGGGCGTTAGTTTGCATTTTAAAAACACTCTCAAAACAACTATAGAAGAGATGCAAATAACTTTTAAAGCAAATACTGATACTATACAGGGGGGAAACATAGTAACGTCTTAAATCGTCTATAAATGCTTTTTAGCTGTTTGCTTTTTTAGAAAGTAGTTTATCTTTTCATTCTATATCTTTTTTAAGCTTGTCCGGATGCTGTCTTGTGTCGAAAATTGTTATGATTTCAATTTCTTTTTTATCCAAATTAACTCTGTAGTAAAATGTTGTTTGTTTAGTTACAACACATTTATAAAGATTTTCAAATCCTGATGTAGTAGGGCAACTATTTGGTTGTAGAGATATTTGTTTAATTTTTTCAGATAGTTTTGAAATAAATTTATCTCTTGTTTTTAAATTCCAGTTTTCTAATAAATATTCCGAAAGCTTTAGGAGTTTTGATTCGGCAAGTTCAGATAAGAATACTTTCATTTACTGTGAAATTTTCTTTAAAAAAGAATCATAAGATATTCTTTTTCCATTATTCAAATCCTCAATTCCCTTTTTTATTTCTTTCTGTTCAGACAAACTTAATTCATTCCAAAAGTCATTTTTTTCTTTTTTCACGAAATCTGATACACGTTGAATAAATTCGGAATTTTCATTATCCAAAATAGCCTTGAGTAATTCCAGTTTTGTTGTTTGTGTGTCCATTTTAAAAGTCTTATTAAATCAAATTTACAAAAAATATCGCACGGTTTGTTTTTTTTGTATGAAGCCCAACGTTTTTCAGCTATACGCAGGCAGGGCATTTTACCACAAAACTTCCTACGAAGAACTGAACTTCAAATTTACCATTTTCCTGTCTTACGAAGCACGAACCCCCTGCTTGCGTATAGGTGATGTTATGCGGTCGGCTTTCATTTTCTCTTCTTTCTCGTTAATTTGTCAAGCAAAGTTACTAAATTTGCCGTTGTATAATTATAAAAGAATATCTCTATGTTTTGTCTTTGCAGACTACGGACTTCTATCTAAGTGATAGGCAGTCCTGAATAAATTCCAATCAATCTTTTAGGTCAAGACAATCAGTCTATGCTTTGTTTATGCCGTCATTTTTTTGATGGCGTTGCTTTGTCATAGTTGCTCTGTCGGGTAATACTGTCTATTCACTTCTCCACGATTTGAATTCAAGTATTCACCTGTAAGAAGTTACTAATGACTGATGTTTCGCAGTTAGAAATGAAGTTGATAATCAGAGAATAAGAGATAAAAAAAGCAGCATATTTTAGCTAATATATCATTGAAAATGATTATCTTAGCGATGGAAACCAAACCATTAAAATAT
>NZ_DATJCY010000387.1:0-1551 GCF_035577925.1 Gelidibacter sp.
CATGGTAGGGTTCTCAAAAGGAAATCGGTAGGTTTAGCGATTACAAAAGCGCGATTGTCTAATTTTTCCGAACGATTTACTACGGATTATAAATTGGATATTGAAGACATGTATGACAAACAAGGAAATTCTTTGGGCACTAAAGTTTCTGTATATATTCCTACTAAAGTTAATAATTAGGAGGTGTGTTAATCACATTGAATGAAATGGGTTTTAAAAGTAAAATGTAGTTGATTTTCGATTTATAATTGAATTAAAAACCGATTTCAAAGCCCAGAATAAAAGATCTTTAAAATCGGTTGTATGAATATTAATTGGGGTGGAATTTAGAATTTAATTGCGTTTTAGATTAGCGTCCAAAAGCGCCTAACATAGAGCCATAATCTGAGGTGTTGATCGAAAAATCGGTTTTATCCAGTCCAATACAGTTCATACTCGTGTTGTTTTTAGGTTTCTTTTTGTCAACATAGTGCATTTCCATAACCAATCCGCTTTTACTATATTTTTTCACCCATGCTGGATCAAAGCCTTTGGGCATTTTGTTTTTTCCGGTATCCCACACTTTGTTGAAGCTTATAGGTGCTTCGTTGGTGATATAAATAGTTATGTGGCTGTCCTTATCTTCCGCTATAAATCCTTGACAATTATAGCCTAAAATGTTTTTTGAGCCTATTTCTTTAATGGTAAAATTGGAGTTGTCCTCATCGGTTTTTATGTCGTCGAGTTTCAATTTGGTTTTTTGTAGTATTTTTCTTCCCGCAATTTCCATGAACATTGCCGATACTTTATAGTTATTATCCATAACCGTAAATATTTCCATGCCTTCTTGACCATTATTTATCATAGGTAATAGGAATCCAAAATAATCTGCATCTTTTTTTAGATAATAATCAAATTGAACTTCATCTTTTTTAGTGGCCATTTTTAGTTTATAGGTATAATCAAAGTCATAAACATCCTGGATTTCCTTCTGGTTTTTTTGAGCAAGAAGAAGGCTCGAGGAAAATAAAAAGGTCAGGCACAGAAAAGCTCGTGATAGTATTGTTTTCATTTGTTTTAGATTTTTAAAAGGTTAAAATAACTCAATAGATGATTTGAAGTTATTAAAAACAAATGCCGCTAAAATGAAGAAATGTACAGTTTGTATAAAATAATGTGTAATTGGTGATATAATGAAGTCTAACGATAGCTTTCAGCTACTTTTTCGAGTTCCATATACCAATCTTCTCCAAATTTTCTGATAAGTGCTTGTTTGACAAACTTATAAATCGGGATCTGAAGTTCTTTTCCCAAAGTACATGCATCATTGCAAATATCCCATCGCTCATAGTTAACTGCCGAAAATTCAGAATAATCCTTAACACGAATTGGATATAAATGACACGATACTGGTTTTTTCCAATCAGTTTGACCTTGGTTGTAGGCTTCCTCAAAGGCACAAAGCGCAGTTCCTTTCTTGTCAAAAATTACATAAGCACAATCGGCACCATCAATTAACGGCGTTTCAAATTCACCATATTCTGTGGTAATGAACGTTCCTTGTGCTTCAAT
>NZ_DATJCY010000388.1:0-4416 GCF_035577925.1 Gelidibacter sp.
ATCCAAACCAAATATGATCTTTTGACCGAAGCTGGTAACCAAGAAATCAGAAAGATCAAAATAAATAAGGTGGACGTACCCGGACATAAGTTTAAAACGCCTTTTCAATTTGAACAAAATTTGACAGGAACGTATCAGATAAAAATTGGCGACAAAGATAAAACCGTAAATGGTGCACAACACTATGAAATCAAATATCGCGTGCACAATGCTTTTCTGTATGAAACCGATGGTATTAAATTTTACTGGAACTTAAAACCTAGCGATTGGCAGGCAACTTTCAGGAACATGGAGTTTAAGATATATTTACCTTCTTCCATTGCCATATCGCCAAAGGACCTTTTTATATATTCTGGAATTTCTGGCACAAACACGCCAAGTCAGGATATTGATTTTATAGTTGCAAATGGTGTTATTGAAGGTAAAAGCAAATCTGGTTTTTATTCAAATTATGGAGAAAGTGTGACGCTGTTGATCAATCTTCCGCCAAACTCAATTGCCGAAGTCAAGCCATTTTGGCCATTTTGGACCGATTATGGCTGGACATTCATATTGGTTATTCTCCTTGGTACTTTTTATAAAACTTGGGTTCGCTATGGCAAAGATGACAAAGTGGTTAGCATTACAAGTTATTTTCCACCAGATGGCATGGATCCTGCCATGGCAGGTTATTTAATTGATGATTCGGACGATGTTTATGATTTAATTGCTTTGATTCCGTATTGGGGTTCAAAAGGTATTCTCCGGATTGAGGAAATCCCAAAAAAAGGTTGGTTTACTGCAGCCGATACCAAGTTGATTGCCCTAAAAGCACTACCTGATGATGCATCCAGCTATGAAAAAACCATATTTGAAGGACTGTTTGGAAACGCCATCATTCCCGAAAGCACAGAAGTTTTGATAAGTAGTTTAAAAGATAAATTTTACACGAGCATGAGCAGTGCCCGGAGTTCTTTAGTAAAGCAGGCACAACCTTATTATGATTCCCGTGCCAAGCGAGCGCGCAATATAACCTATGGTGCACTTGCGGTATTAGCACTTATTTTTGCACCTTTATTGTTATTTACTTGGGGAATTATCGCCATGATTTCTTATGTTTTAGTCACCATGTTTTTGCTGTTTATGAATAAGCACATGATAAAAAAGAACACTGAGGGAAATGCTGCTTTATCAGAATTGAAAGGCTTTAGACAGTTTATAAAAGTTGCCGAGCTCAACAAATTAAAAATGTTGATCGCTGAAGATCCCCATTATTTTGAAACCACCATGGGGTATGCCCTTGCTTTTGGCCTGTTTGATAAATGGGCTAATAAGTTTGATGCTTTGCATGTACCACCGCCAACTTGGTACAGTACGACCTCAACGACACCATTGACCATGAATAGGTTCTCAAATTCTTTTGCCAATACCATGGCAACGACCAGATCGACTATGGTGAGTTCGCCAAGCAAAAGCAGTTCCTCTGGAGGTGGTTCTTCCGGTGGCGGATTTGGCGGCGGTGGCGGTGGAAGTTGGTAGATGCCATCGTTATTATTCAAAACCCATCAGCACTTTTTAAGCAATATCCTCTAATGTTTTTACGTGGTTGAGCGTGTCTTGAATGGTGTTTAATTGTGATTTTAAAAGGGAGTTGATTTGTGGTTTTAAAAACGTATTATTATTTATAACGTTTTGATATTCGTTAACACTACTTTTTTCGCCACGGATAACCTCTTCAAGGACGGCTTCGTCTTCATTTCCCGCTACGGAGCTTTTAATGTCGATCCATGCACGGTGCAAAGCACCAGCAATGCTTCCTTTTTCAATTGGTTTTTCGTCCAGATTATGTAATTCTTTATCAATTGCTGTGGCAAAGTTGCTGCGTTGCAATGCCTGTTGTTGTAAAAAGTTTTTTAAAGCTGGATTTTTGGCATCTTGCATGGCTTGTTTATAGCCCTTTTCGGCATCATAGTTTTTTTCCAATAAGTCTTGAAGGACATTTACGGTATCTTGATGAGAGCGTTCTTTTGCATTTTCTAAGGTAGTTTTCATGATATTTAGATTTTAAATTTCCATTCTAAATTAGAAAATCCGCAGTAAAAAATATCTTAAAAAATTGTTTTTGTGATGGCTTTAACGTTGGTTTAAATCTATATTAAAATTTTATAATTCATCGTATATGAGTAGTCTATGAATTAACTGGAAGCTGGGCATCAAACATTAAAAAGAGTAGCACATCGTTTCTGGCACCTATTTTTAGCCCAGTATGGCTATCTTTTTGTTAGAAACGTTCTGTTCAAGAAATAAGACTGTTTTCAGGGCAATTGTCATAGTTTTCTTTTTGGTATTTAATTGAAAATAAATAACGTAGTTCCGTAATTAATTACAATGTTGTGCCTAAATTTGAATAATTTATAAGTTTAATTCTTTTTGAAATTATTATCTTCCTTTATGAAATGAGCATGGCCAAAATTCATTCACAATCACAAATAAAGTTTTGCGAATTACATATCACCAATAAAAAACAATAAATATCTATATATGAAAAAACTACTTCTTTTACTCCTTCTCGGAATTCCACAATTGGGCCATTCGCAAATGAAGGTAGATGATGTTAAAACTTTTGTTTTAAACAACGGAATGAAATTCTTGGTCGTCGAGGATTTTTCAATTCCCAACGCCAATATGTACTTGTTTTACAAAGTTGGCAGCCGTAACGAATACCAAGGAATTACGGGGTTGTCTCATTTTTTTGAACACATGATGTTTAATGGTGCCAAAAAATACGGTCCTAAAATGTTTGATCAAACCATGGAATTCAACGGTGGTTCCAACAACGCTTATACCACCGAAGATGTTACGGTTTATACCAATTGGTTTCCGGCATCGGCTGCTGAGGTGATTTTCGATTTGGAAAGTGATCGTATTGGCCATTTAAGTATCGAACCTTCTATGGTAGAAAGTGAGCGTGGTGTGGTGTTGAGCGAGCGACGCACCGGACTTGAAAATTCGCCATGGCGACAATTATTTTCAAATGTACAGGCTACAGCGTTTCAAGAACATCCTTACCATTGGCCGGTAATTGGTTATGAAGATGATATGAAAAACTGGACCCAAAGTGATTTGGAACGTTATTTCAAAACCTATTATGCGCCCAACAATTGCGTTGTTATCGTTTCTGGAGCACTTAAATTTGAAAAGGTAAAAGAACTGGCACAAAAGTATTTGGAGCCAATTCCTGCACAACCCGAACCTCCAATTGTGCATATCGTAGAACCGGCACAAAAAGGAGAACGCCGTATTGTTGATCAAAAGCAAGTGGCCAGCCCGTATGTGATGATTTCTTACCACACACCAGAAACCAAAAATGACGATTATTATGCACTCAGCATGCTGAGCTCAATTTTGGGCAGCGGACAATCATCACGCTTATATGCTGAAGTGGTTGACAAAAAACAGTTGGCAACCGGTATTTTCACATCGTTTGGAAATAATTTTGATCCCGGTTTGTTTTCTGTAGCAGCCATCGCTAATAGAGATGTTGATGAATTAGATTTGGAAAATGCTATTTATACTGAAATCGAAAAGATAAAAAGTGAAGGTATTACCGAAACTGAATTGCAGAAAATAAAAAATCAGAAACTGATGGAGTTTTATAGCCAAGTGGAAACGATTAACGGAAAATCCAACACTTTGGGTACTTACGAACTCTATTTTGGAGATTATAAAAAAATGTTCAGTGCGCCCGAAAACTACAATCGTGTTACCGTAAAAGATATCCAGGACGTTGCAAAAAAATACTTTTCAAAAAGCAATAGAACTGTGGGCATTTTAAAATCGAATGTTGAAAATTAAGAAATGGATCTGATGAAAAAAATACTTTTAAATATACTGGTCGTTTTTGCAATGCCTGCAATGGTCATGGCGCAAACCTTTCAATTACCTAATTATACATCGTTTACGTTGCCCAACGGTTTGGTCGTCAATTTGATGGAGCAGCGTGATGTTCCGGTGATTGCGCTTTCGGTTATTTTACCGGCGGGTTCTATTTATGACGGTGAAAAAGCAGGTTTGGCATCACTTACTGCCGATGCCTTAAAACTGGGAACAAAAAATTATACCAAGACTCATTTGGATGAAGCGCTTGATTTTGTAGGAGCTGATATAAATGCGTATGCAAGTAAGGAATATGCATTGCTAAATGCAAAGTTTGCTTCTAAAGACAAAGAAAACATTCTGAATATTGTTAAAGATATTCTACTTTATCCAACGTTTGACGAGGCAGAATTTGAGAAGGAAAAAAGCCGTGCGCTGGTTGGAATAGAACGTCAAAAAGAAAGTCCGAGAAGTATTATTCAGTCTTATTTTGATGTTTTAGTTTATGGCAATCATGTTTATGGCAATATTCCGCAAGGAACTGCTGCCACATTAAGTGCT
>NZ_DATJCY010000389.1:0-10037 GCF_035577925.1 Gelidibacter sp.
AAATTGGTGTTGTGTAAACAAAACGTTTCTCCTATATTTGCTTTAATTATTATAAAGACTTTGCAAGATGTTTACATTTGATCAATATTTAGGATTTTTAGCGTTTATGGCTATTTTAACCATTGGTTTTTGGTTAATGATATTTTTACTGACTTTTGTTGTGCCATACTGGCTTTTTGGTGCAACTCTTGAGAATTTCAAAGAAATGAAAGCAGCGCGCAAAGCAAAACAAGAAGAAGCAGCTACATTAGAGTAGAAAGTAAATAAATTCTTTTTAAGAGATTTCAATAAACAAGAATTATCTATAAAAAAGGAGCTGAAACGCTTAAGTTTCAGCTCCTTTTTACTTTTTGAAATATTTTAAATAGATAGAATGAGTCTCAAAATAAATTAATTTACATGCTATAAAGTGTAAGTAAATCCGACATTAAAGTTCCGACCCATATTAAAAATACCGTTCGATTTTAAGCGCGATAAATGGTTAATGTAGGTTTTGTTAGTAAGATTACTACCTGATATACGCAAATCCAAGGGGTTGTTAAATAAACTAATGGTTCCACCAAAACCAGCACTTAAAAGATTATAACCGTTGGTTGTAGTTTCAAACTCGCTCACCTTCGATTGTTTGAAATTGCTATTAAGCCTCACAAAAGCATATGCTTTTTTTATGGACTTAGTTTCAAACTCAACCCTAATGGTATTGGATAAAGCGTTTGAAGGAATAAGCGGTAAATAGTGGTCATTATCTTGTTTCCCAGTGACGGTTTCAAAACTGCTTTCAAAATGTAGCCAATCTAAAGGATGTGGGTGAATGTGCAACCCAAATTCACCACCATACAACTTGGCATCCGCTTGCAAATAATTATAAACTGGTGTATTTTGAATTATATCTCCGTTCGGTGAAATAAAGATATAATTATTTACTTTATTGTAAAAACCATTAGCATAGACTTCAAGATGTTCATTTTTATATTCCAGCGCAATATCTACTTGAAAGTTTTGTTCGTTTTTCAGGTCTTTATTTCCAATTTCATAACGATTGGTGCCTTCATGAGTACCATCGGAAGTGAGTTCTGCCAAATTTGGAGCGCGATAGCCCGAAGCCAGATTAATACGTGCAGTAATAAGTTTTAAAATATTGGTTTTATATCCCAATGCACCATTGAAGCTTGAAAACTCTTTGTTTAAATCTGAAAGGATATTAATTTTTCTGTGGTCAAAACGAATACCAACCTGAATATCTGAATTTTCAAAATGAATGTGTGATGTGGCCAAAATTCCATAATCAGTAGTTGTGGCATCGGGGATTAATTGTTCAATCCCATAATTGGTATTGCTCTGTGTCATGCCTTGAATTCCAACGATAGATTCAAATTTTCCTAAGGTCGGTAAGTTGTATTTGACATCATAATTTAAGGTTTTCAACTTCATATGTAGCGCTGCATCCAGATGGTCGTCGTCATGATGCTCATCTTCGTGGTCATCACCATGATCATGATGGTGATCTTCAAATTCCTTTCGGTCATTATAAAGTAATCCTAAGTTGATATCTAAACTTGAATTGTCGAAAAACACGGTCGATTTAGAACTTAACACATGGTTTGTAACCTCTTGAAAGGGTAGAGTTGGTGTTTTTTGTGTAGTTTGTTCTCCAATTTCATCAGGAATTCCAAGTTTGGAATGGTTGACATTATAACGTATCTCGGTTTTGAAACCAGAGTTTTGATAGCCTAAACCCGTCTTAAAGTCTTGCTCTCTTGAGCGGCTATTGGTGACTCTATAATCTGCTGTTTTATAATCGGAGTGCTCTGCAAGATTTCCCCTGAACAAAAATTTAAAATGTTCGCCTGATGCTTTATAGCCTACATTGGTATTAAAGCCATTGGTGTTGTTAAAATAGTTGTAGCTAGCATCAGCTTTATCGCTCATGGTTCTTGCAAATTGCTCAGGATTTAAATATAGAACGCCACCTAACGCATCGCTGCCATAAAGTAAGGAAGCGGGACCTTTAATGACTTCTACACTTTCAATACCTGCATCACTTAATCCCAGCCCATGTTCATCACCAAATTGTTGATTCTCTAAGCGTACCCCTTGGGTATAGACTAAAACGCGATTGGAACTTAAACCTCTGATTACAGGTTTTCCAATACTTGCGCCAGTACTGATAATTTCTACACCTGCTATTGTAGCAAGGCCTTCGGATAATGTTGCCGCACCTTTAGCTTTTAAATTGGCAATGGTTTTGCGCTCTACCTTCATTACGTTTTCACTTTGGAGTTTGTGGAAAGGTGTCGAAATAATAATTTCTTCAATTTCTATCGCCGATGGCGCTAATTGAATGTTGAGATTATCGGTAAAAGGAAAACTAATTTGCTGAGAAAAGGTTTCATAGCCAACAATTGAGACCACCAAGTTGTAATTGCCATTTGGAATATTGGAAAGTGTATAGTGACCATCCATGTCGGCAACCGCACCTTTCTCAAGTTTTGGTAAATAAATAGTGGCAAAGGATAATGGTTCTTTGGTGTTTTTGTCAATGATACTTCCGCTGAGTGAGTTTTGGGAATACATAAATGAAATGGCCATTATATGTATTACACTGAATATATATTTCATAGATAAAATTTGAATTAATTTAATAAAGGTGTTTTCTGAATTTATTTCAGAAGCATTTATATCAAATTAATTGCAGGCGGACCTCGACGTAGGAAATGATGTCTTTGATAGTCACTAAGAAAACTATAATCGGTGCGAATGACATCTTTTATTTCTTGATAGACATTTAAAATAAAGATGTTTTCAGTAAGCGTATAGGGGGTGTTTATATTAAAATTGTAAAATTCACAATCCACATCGAGCGTGTGAATATGGGTATTGACTTCACCATAACATACTTCGTGCTTATGGTTTTCAAAGACGTGCATGAATTTTACTGCAGACGGCAATATCAATGTTAACACTACAAAGAGCGTTAATAATTTGAATATGATATGCTGTCTTAAAAAAATCATTTATCCAATAATTTTTTAAAGCCAATTCGGTTTAATATTTTCTTTTCAAATTCCCAAAAGAATTTGAACTGGCCAAAAAGCCATCCAAAAAATACCAACATAAACTGATAAAAGAGAAGACCCACAAAAATGTACAAAATCCAGTAAACAGCAGGATTTAAGTTATCCTTCGTTATTCCTATAAACGCCATAATTGGTTTGCCAATAAAAACTGATGAAGAGCCGGTTATCGAAAAAACGATAAATACACGGATCATTTCCCATCGGTATTGCAAAATCCATTTGCGTTCTAGTTTTTTAAAAGAAAAAAGAATGAATTTTAGCAGTAAAGAATAGATAACAATTGATGCAATTATTACCAGAAATAAATTAATCTTACCCACCAAAATATCAGCGAGTATGTAGGCGCAATACCCTAAAATTAACAATCCTAGCACAGGGAAAATCAATTGCCAATTATGTTGTATCTCCCAGTTTTTTTTGAAATTATCCATAGCACAATTTTGCGTTGCGAAGATACTTCAAATTTCTTTTAAATGCGAGGTACAAATGGACCTAATCTTTGATTGTATGTTAACTGAAAGTAAATGAAGTAATTATAAAGTTTGTAATTTACTTCATAGCCATAATCGATATTGGGCTGGTAATCAATTTGAAGTTCATAGAGATTGCTATTATAACGTTGTGGCTGCAATACTCTTTGATTCCATTCTGTTACATATTGAATATTTCTATTTTCCAAAAATTGTTGTGAATAGTACCCTTCAGGTTTAGCGGTAGTAGCAAGCCAAGTGTTAAAACCAGGTTCAATAATTAGTATTTCGTATTCTAACGAATCGTTTGCAATCCGTACGGTATCTTGCGCTGTTTCGGAATCAGCTGATGTTTTATGCACAATGGTTTTAGAGTTTTTGCAGCAAACAATAAACAGCGATAAAAATAGAAGTGTGGCAATTGTTTTCATAATTTAGGTTTTGCCTTATCTTATAAAGTTACAAAAATTATAGTTAGTAGTTTTCTGTTGCTTCTATTTTTAACTAAAAAGTCACGCAATTTTCGTGCATGACTTTTTATATTATACGATGAAGATATTTTAATTTTTTCCTCCAAATAGGCCTCCAATAAGACCTCCAAGACCACCTTTCTTTTTGTCTCCGCCCAAAAGCATGCCTGCAACATCGTCAATGACACTACCATCTTTATTGGCATCGAGGATAGATTCTAAAAAGCTTTGTTCGTTCTTAGTGCTGCTTCCTCCTAAAAGTCCACCCAATAAGCCGTCTAGTCCACTTGGGGTGTTAACATTTTTTTGTTTCGCTTGGTTGCCCAGCATTCCCATTAAAATAGGAGCGGCAACTTTTAAGATTTGCGCCACGGAACCTGCATCAACTCCCGATTTGGCACTGATGGCATTTTCTACATTGCCTTGTTTATTGCCAAGTACGTGGCCCAAAATTTTACTGCCATCGGAAATCACATTACTATCAACGCCACCACTTCCAAACAGACCACCTAGATTGTCCAAAATACTACCATCATGTTTACTGGTAAGGGCACTAAGCAAGCCTTGTGCACCATCCGGAGTTGAGGCATTGCGTTTCATTGCAGTCATTAAAACAGGCAGAGCCATGCTCAACACTTCTTGTGTTTTACCTTGAGGCTGATTGGTTTGAGTGGCAACACCACTCACAAGTGATTTTCCGAGGTCACTATTTAAAATATCCAATATTCCTGACATAATTTATTAGTTTATAAGTTTAGTAGGTTAAAATACAAAAAATGCCCATAGAACAAAGCGCTATGGGCATTATTATTTAAACATGTTAATAACTTTCTAGTTCTTTAAAATGCTCACAATTTGCGAAGCCAATTCGGTTCCAATTCTATCTTGTGCCTCATTTGTAGCTGCTCCAATATGTGGTGTTAATGAAATTCTTCCATTCATTAAAACATGTACCGAAGGTGTTGGCTCACTTTCAAAAGTGTCTAATCCCGCAAAAGCAACTTTTCCACTTTCAAGTGCGTGTATTAGGGCTACTTCACTAATTACGCCACCACGTGCAGCATTGACAATACCCACGCCATCTTTCATTTGTTCAAATTGTTTTTTGCCAATTACGTAATCTTCTTGTGCAGGAACGTGTAGCGTGATAAAATCGGATTGATTTAAAAGCTCGTCCATAGGAATGGTGTTGATTTCAAAATCTACAGACTGCCCGTCAAAAAAATCAACTTTAATGGTCGCTTTATCAATGAACATGTCGCTTGCAATAACTTTCATGCCTACGCCAAGTGCAATTTTGGCTACTTCGCGGCCAATACGCCCAAAACCTACAATTCCTAAGGTTTTTCCTCTTAATTCATTACCATTGGCATAATTTTTTTTAAGGGCATTAAATTTCGAATCGCCATCTAAAGGCATATTTCTGTTGGCGTCATGTAAAAATCTCACACCTCCAAATAAATGCGCAAATACCAATTCTGCAACCGATTGTGAAGAAGCTGCAGGTGTATTAATAACTTTTAAGCCTTTGCTCTGTGCATATTCTACATCAATATTATCCATACCAACACCGCCACGACCTATAACTTTTAGACCAGGGCAGGAATCTATTAGGTCTTTTCTTACTTTTGTAGCGCTTCTCACTAATAACACATCAATATGATGCGCATTGATGTAATTACTTAGTTGTTCTTGAGCAACTGTAGTAGTGATGACTTCAATTCCGGCATCATTTAATGCATTTATTCCACTTTGTGAAATGCCATCATTTGCTAATACTTTCATTTTTATATGATTTTATTATTTTCGCAAGCGCGAAAAATATTTAATTTTTTATGCTTTTGATTCTAATTCGCTCATCACTTCAACCAATGCTTTTACACTGTCTAAAGGCAAGGCGTTGTACATGGATGCTCTGTAGCCTCCAACACTTCTATGACCATTTAATCCGCTTATGCCAGCCTCCTTAAGCATAGTATCAAAAGTTTCTTTCAAATCATCATTGACCAAGTTGAACGTCGCATTCATAAATGAGCGGTCTTCATTTACTGCATAGCCTTTAAATAACGGATTGAGATCGATTTCAGAATAAATCACTCGGGCTTTCATTTCGTTCATTTTTTCAATGGCTTTGATACCTCCCAAGTTTTTTAGCCACTCCAAGGTTAACATCGACGTATAAATTGCATAAACAGGAGGGGTGTTGAACATGCTACTTTTGTCAATTTGAATTTTATAATCCATAATTGAAGGAATTTTACGCGATACTTTTCCTAAAATATCTTCTTTGACCACGACTAGCGTAGTTCCTGCGGGACCCATGTTTTTTTGTGCACCGGCATAGATAAGTCCAAATTTAGAGAAATCCAATTCACGCGAAAAAATATCACTACTCATATCACAAACCATCGGAATCGGTGAGTTTGGAAACTCCTTTATTTGCGTTCCATAAATTGTGTTGTTGGAAGTGCAGTGAAAATAATCATAATCTTCAGGTATAACATAGCCTTTAGGAATATAGTTGAATCCCGCTTCTTTTGAGGACGCTACTTCATAAATATCATCATATATTCTCGCTTCCTTAATGGCGTTGGAACTCCATGTCCCTGTATTTAAATAACCCGCACGTTTTTCGAGTAAGTTTTGGGCAACCATAATAAATTGCATACTTGCGCCGCCCTGTAGAAATAGCGCTTTGTAACCTTTGCCTTCAAGCCCTAATAATTCCAATGCCAAAGCTCTGGCATTTTCCATAATATCTACAAAATGTTTGCTTCTATGCGATATTTCTAAGAGTGATAACCCAATATTGTTATACTCAATGGCAGCTTCAGCTGTTTTTTTTAGGACCTCTTGAGGTAAAATTGATGGTCCGGCACTAAAATTATGTATTTTCATTGTGTTTGAATTTTAACAAAGATACAAAGGTGCTAAATTCAGAATAAAATGATGGTAATAAAATGATAATTTATTGGCTATATATTTATTAAAAATGCAATCGTATCAATATCATCAGCATAATCCCATAACTGCGGATGTTGTGTTTGGCCAAAAGCTACAGAGTTTTCAACGATTCCGTTAGATACGACGCATTGAATATTGTTTTTATTATCTTGAAGTTTCAGTTTCAGTTCATCGATGTCGTCATAATATTCATAAAACAGTGTAGCAATTGGAGAACTGTAACTTTGATCCTCTTTTATCATCAAAAAGCCATTTTCCAACAAATCAAATTCGCTCATAATATATACGGCTTTATTATAATCGTAATTATTAGCATATTTATGCTGATGAATGATAGGGTTCCAATCAAACATGCCATTAAAAAAGGCATTGAATTCGTAGTTTTTTGGAACAAATAATTTTGAAACATTGCGACAACCCAAACCATAATATCTAAACACGTCTTCGGAAAGTAATTTCAGTTCGTCGTCAGTTTCTCTTCCAGTCAATACCGCCACCGAATTTCTATTTTTTCTGATTATGGATGGTTTTCCTTTAAAATAATATTCAAAATAACGCGCAGTATTATCACTTCCGGTGGCAATTACAGCATCAAAATCCTGAAGTTTTTCTTCTGTAAATGTGATTTTACCTTTGAATTCCGGCTCTACATGTTCAATATATTTTGCTAAATATGGCAAAAGATGTTTGTCGTTTGAAGATTGTTTTACCACCACTTCATGTCCAGAGATAAGTACAGATAAAAAGTCATGAAAACCAACTAACGGAATATTTCCAGCCATTATAATAGCCACTTTTTTAGAAGGTATATTATTAAAGTTGTACTTTCCAATCCAATCATTAAGTGTATTTATATTCAATGAATTAGACCATCCATTTAGTGCAAACACAATATTCTCTTTAGTAAACCAGCCATTGTGTTCGTGTGCCAGTTTTATCTGGTGTTTAAACCCATCATAAAATAGTTCATTTGTACTAATTTTTTCGTTTTTATTAAAGTTTTCTGTTGAGAATTGTTGGATAAATTCACCCAATTTTGCGAAAGCATTAATTCTTTGTTGTAAATCCATTCTGTATTTGGTTATGAATAGTTTTGGCGTTATTTTTGCAAAGCAAAGTTAGAAAAATGAAATGAAGGAGATTTGTTTAAGTCTTAACTTTTTCTAAATGGTTTAAAACGACATGAAAAATCATATTAAAACCAATAAAATCTACATCATATTCTTCTAACAATTAACTTTTAATGATTAAGATGCTATGGCAATTATAATAACTGATGAATGTATTAACTGTGGTGCTTGTGAGCCAGAATGCCCTAACAACGCCATATACGAAGGTTCAGACGATTGGAGATATAAAGATGGTACGAGTTTAAGAGGTAATGTTGTACTTCCAAACGGTAAAGAGGTTGATGCAGATGAGGCTCAAGAACCTATTAGTGATGAAATTTACTATATTGTTCCTGATAAATGTACCGAATGTTTAGGCTTCCATGAAGAACCTCAATGTGCAGCAGTATGTCCTGTAGATTGTTGTGTGCCCGATGATGAGCATATGGAAACCGAACAACAGCTTTTAGAAAAGCAACGTTTTATGCATCCTGAAGAGTAATCAAATAAACCTTTGAAAATCCCAAGTTTAGCTTGGGATTTTTTATATGGATAATTCAGATAATTAACTAAATTTGCAAGCGCAAAAAAAGCCATTTAATTTAAAGAAGTTTCTCATCAACCCTGTTTGGGGTTTAAGGAATAATAAAAAACAAGTTTTTCAATGAAAGCCGGAATTGTAGGATTGCCAAACGTAGGGAAATCAACCCTTTTTAACTGTTTATCTAACGCTAAAGCGCAAAGTGCCAACTTTCCGTTTTGTACTATTGAGCCTAATGTTGGTATTGTCAATGTCCCAGATCCACGATTGGAACGTTTGGAAGCCTTGGTAAAACCTGTGCGTGTACAGCCAGCCACGGTTGAAATTGTGGATATTGCAGGTTTGGTAAAAGGAGCAAGTAAAGGCGAGGGTTTAGGCAATCAGTTTTTGGCAAATATTAGAGAAACGGATGCCATTCTACATGTGTTGCGCTGTTTTGACAATGATAATATTGTCCATGTTGATGGTAGCGTGAATCCTATAAGAGATAAAGAAACTATTGATATGGAACTTCAATTAAAAGATTTGGAGACTGTTGATAAAAAGCTTGAAAAGGTGAAACGTGCAGCTAAAACGGGAAATAAGGACGCTCAAAAAGAAGAAGTCGTTCTTATGAAAATTAAGACCGCATTAGAAGCTGGGATTTCCGTGAGGGCTTTGGAATTTGATCATGATGATTACGACGAATTTGTGGTGCCGTCACAGTTCATTACCGATAAACCGGTGATGTATGTGTGTAATGTTGATGAAGGCTCAGCAGTCAATGGCAATGCTTATGTAGATCAAGTACGGGAAGCGGTAAAAGACGAAAATGCCGAAATATTAATTTTGGCAGTTGGTATTGAGGCCGATATCAATGAATTGGGTAGTTATGAAGAACGCCAAATGTTCTTACAGGATTTAGGCCTTGAAGAACCAGGATCGTCAAAACTTATTCGATCGGCTTACAAATTATTAAAACTACAAACTTATTTCACCGCTGGTGTTAAGGAAGTCCGTGCTTGGACTATTCCTGTTGGTGCTACGGCGCCGCAAGCCGCTGGAGTGATCCATACCGATTTTGAGAAAGGTTTTATCAGGGCCGAAGTGATTGCTTATGAAGATTTCTCGTCCTTTGGTAGTGAAGCCAAAGTGAAAGAAGCTGGAAAAATGCGTGTTGAAGGAAAAAACTACGTCGTTAAGGATGGCGATGTGATGCACTTCTTATTTAATGTCTAAAAGTTAGATAAACACCCAAGATAATAACTTGAAATTATAAAAAACGGAAGAGGTCGTCTAAAAACTATTTAGGCGACCTTTTATTTTTTGGTTATTTTGTTTTGATTATGGATTCTCTCGGATAATTAGGTAATTAGTTTTGAGTTAAAATGAGGCAAAGCGATTCTTACATCGCTAAACTCACTTTT
>NZ_DATJCY010000390.1:0-6636 GCF_035577925.1 Gelidibacter sp.
GTATTTATAGTCGCATTTGATTTAGGCTGAACGTCATGATATTTGCTTAAAAAATAACTGTCAATATATTCCACCATATCGGTTCGATCTTGGTTGGACGCATCAATTTGGCGCTTCAATTTTAAAGCGGCAACGGGGTCAATGTTAGGATCTCTAATGATATCCTCATAATGCCATTGCACGGTATCTATCCAACATTTTCGATATAAAAGATGTTCAATAAGATGGGAATCTTCCTTATAAATGTTTGAAAACGGTTGATCTACCGTGTTTTTTATGTGATAGGTGTCAATAACTTCCTTAAAAATTGCATTGGCCTTTTCTGTAAACATAGTCTGATGATTTTTAAAACGTAAATATACTTCTAATTAATTAACTTTACGATTCAAAAATAGAGTTTAAGGCTTATGCATATTCACAACTTAACAGAAAAAAATTCGATTTTAAACACCTTTATTTCCGAATTACGGGATGTCAAAATTCAAAAGGACAGCATGCGTTTCCGTCGAAATATTGAACGTATTGGAGAAATTCTAGGTTATGAAATCAGTAAGGTCCTAAATTACAAATCCACTCAAATCACAACGCCTTTAGGCACTAAGGAAATGAATATTATGGATAGTGATATTGTATTATGTTCCATATTAAGAGCTGGTGTACCACTACACAACGGTTTGCTGACTTATTTTGACAATGCCCAAAACGCTTTTATATCTGCCTATAGACAACATCAAAAAAATCCGGATAGTTTTGAAATTGTTGTTGAATATTTAGCCTGTCCAAATCTAGAAAACAAAACGCTTATTTTGGCCGATCCGATGTTGGCCACTGGACAGTCTTTAGTAGCCACGTTTGAAGCGCTAAAACCTTTTGGAAAACCTAAAGAAGTTCATTTGGCTTGCGTTATTGGCGCACAACCGGGTATTGATTATATCAAAAAACATTTTAATAGCGATACGCATTTGTGGATTGCAACCGTCGATCCGGAATTGGATGAAAAAGGATATATCTTACCAGGACTTGGAGATGCGGGCGATTTGGCCTTTGGCGAAAAACTACAACATTAAATTGACTACCGAAACAATAATCAACACCAAAATTAAACCTTCCTTAAACCAACGTTCCGAAATAATTTCGAGATAATTGGCCATCATAATGGCTAAAGGCGCCAATAAAAAAACAAATTCGCTTCCATTTTTTTGAGGTGCCAACAAAATAATCAACAAAGCTATTAATGATGAAATGATAACCAAAAAAAACGATGGTCTATAACTTTTTAACTGGTGCTTAATGTTCTTCATATAATAAAACGAAGCCCAAGCACCATACGACAGCATGATAGTAGTGGACATGATTATATGCTTGGAATTCAAAGGGGTAAAATCAAAACTAAAATCAAAAAAACCATCTAAATATGGTTCAAAATCAACACCTGTTACAATCATATAGGATGCTGCAATAATGGCCACACAAAGGATTCCTGCAAAAGGAATGATCCAATCCTTGACATCAGCAATTGAAAACAGTAAAAGTGCCATAAAAATCAGAATATAAAATAAAGAGGCCCAGAAAAACAGAAGTGTTGCCAAACTGATCCAAAATGCCGCATCGAACAGTTTTTTCTTGATTTCTTTTCTTGATCTTAAACTTATAATCCGACGTAATGCCAAAAGGATAAAAAAATTGGCAATCAGAAGTTTTGAATCGCCAATGGTTTCGGGCAAAACGGCTACAAAAAGACCAAACATCAAAATTTTATAGCTGTTTTTCTTTGTCAAATTATTTTTGCTTACAAAAAAATCGAGCACAAAAAGAGACGCCAAACACACGCCAAAAAGAAAACTTTGTTCGAAAAAAAGTTGGACAGTAAAAGCTTCTGTTAATGTTGTCGTTTTCAAAACAACAAAAACAACAAGAAGCAGGACACTGACCACAACAAAATGAATGGGTTTAGCTTGGCTAAAAAAACTTGAAATCATTGAGGTTTCTGTTCTAGGTTCATTGCTGTGCGTTAACTGTCACGAAAACAAAATTCGTTTTGCAAATATTGAATATTTCAAATAAAAAAAACGTAGTTTTGTACTGTAAATATAATATTTATTATCATGACTGAACTTTTTTATGGCATTGGAGATTTGTTTTCTAACTATCTACTTACGCCTTTCGATGCATTAATGGCTTTAGAACTTGATAATTGGTGGTTGGCCAATATCGTTTCTTGGATCCTTATCCTTATCGCCATGGTAGGATTTGTGTATTGGATGTTAGAATTGAAAAAATACGACGACAATAACGAAGAGGACAAAAGCATCTCTTCCCATTCATTTTTATAAGTCAAAACCAATATCTTTACGGTAATACATCTTATCAAAATGTAATTTTTCTATGTTTTGATAAGATTTTTTTATGGCCTCTTGATACGTATTTCCAAATGAAGTGATAGCCATAACGCGTCCGCCAGAAGTGATTACTTTATCATCTTTTAACACGGCGCCGGCATGAAATGGAATAACGTCAACCAGTTTTTCCAAACCTGTTATTTCCTTTCCTTTTTCATAATCTTCGGGATAACCACCTGATACCAACATCACGGTTGTTGCCGCTCTTTCATCAATTTCAATCGCTATTTTATCCAATTCTTGATCAGCGATTGCGTTAAAAATTTCAACAAGATCATTTTTAAGTCTTGGAATTACAACTTCTGTTTCCGGATCGCCCATACGCACGTTGTACTCAATAACTTTAGGGTCATCACCAACTTTAATAAGACCGATAAAAATAAAACCTTTATAATCCAGGCCGTCCTTTTGTAATCCGGCAATGGTTGGTTTAACAATTTGCTCTTCTATTTTAGCCAAAAACGCCTCAGTGGCAAATGGCACAGGAGAAACAGCTCCCATTCCGCCCGTATTCAATCCGGTATCACCATCACCAATACGCTTATAATCTTTGGCCGTTGGCAAAATCTGATAATTTTTGCCATCACTCAAAACAAAACAACTCAGTTCAATACCATCCAAAAATTCTTCGATAACTACTTTAGCACTGGCTGATCCAAACTTGGCATCTACCAACATATTTTTAAGTTCCGATTTGGCTTCGTTGAGGTCATTTAAGATCAAAACGCCTTTTCCGGCCGCCAATCCATCAGCTTTTAAAACATAAGGTGGATTTAAGGTCTCTAAAAATTGGTACCCATCTTCTAAGGACAACGCATCAAAACTTTGGTAAGCTGCGGTTGGAATGTTATGTCTGAATAAAAACTCTTTTGCAAATTCCTTGCTGCCCTCCAATTGGGCAGCGGCTTTTTGAGGACCAATAACCGATACGTTTTTTAAAGCGTCATCATTTAAGAAAAAATCATGGATGCCTTGTACCAATGGATCTTCTGGACCGACAACAACCATTTCTATTTGTTTTTCGAGAACCAATTTTTTTATGCCTTCAAAGTCAGTAACCTTAAGATCAATATTTTCAGCTATTTTATTGGTGCCTGAATTTCCAGGCGCTACAAATAGTTTCTTACATAATGGACTTTGGGCAAGTTTCCAAGCAAACGTATGTTCCCTTCCACCGGAACCTAGAATTAAAATGGTCATGTTTTTTGTGTTTGATGCAAAAATATAGTTTATGCTATGAAAACAATAATATTTTTAAGTATAAAAATCAGGAATGTTCAAGATCGAAAGGAGATGAGAATTTGATTAAATTTCTTTACTTTACATTCTTTAAAATAGAATATCGATTGAATTTATTTGACATTTCTTTGAAACTGAAAGGATTTCCAATTAAGGAAACCCAATTGATATTGACTGATATTCAAAATCTTAATAGCGAAGAGTTTTGCAATTATGTTGAAAAACAGAAAACACAAATTGTCAATTATCATCTCAACCATAATTCTTTTTATCAATCCATTTTTAAAGATCAAAAATTCACAGCTTGGAATACTGTTCCAATCATGACAAAAAAAGATTTACAGCAACCTTTAATCAACAGACTTTCTCAAGGTTTTTCGCTAAAAAATGTTTACGTCAACAAAACTTCCGGTTCTTCTGGCGATCCTTTTGTTTTTGCCAAAGATAAGTTTTGCCATGCCTTGACCTGGAGCGTTATCCAAAACCGATTCGGTTGGCTAAATCTTAATTTTAACACTTCTAAACAAGCGCGATTTTACGGAATTCCTTTGGACAAAAAAGGCTATTATAAAGAACGAATTAAAGATATATTGAGCAGACGATTTCGGTTTTCAGTATATGATTTGAGCGATACCGCATTTGAAAACTATTTAAAAAAGTTCAAAAACACAAGCTTTGATCACATTAATGGCTATACAAGCGCTATTGTTCAATTTGCCAAGTTTCTTGAGAAAAAAGAACTGATATTGTCACAGGTTTGCCCAACTCTTAAAGCATGTATAGTCACTTCAGAAATGTTATTTGAAAACGACAAACTGCTCATGGAAAAACAATTTGGAATTCCGATAATTAATGAATATGGTACTTCTGAGCTCGATCTAATCGCATTTCAAAATAAGCAAGATGAATGGATTGTTAATAGTGAAACGCTTTTTGTGGAAATTGTAGATAAAAACAATCGAGTTTTACCGTATGGCGAAGAAGGTCGTGTTATCATCACTTCGTTATACAATAAAGCACATCCTTTTATTCGTTATGATATTGGTGATATTGGCGTGCTCTCTGAAAAAAGTACACTTCAAAAACCTCAACTTCAAAAATTAATTGGACGTACCAATGATATTGTCATATTGCCAAGTGGAAAAAAAGCAGCTGGACTTACCTTTTATTATATTACCAAAAGTATTATTGAAGATGACGGCAATGTCAAGGAATTTATAATTGAGCAACTCAATCTTCAGACTTTCAAAATTATATATGTCAGTGCCAAACAACTGTCAGATAAACAAACCGCGATTATCATTAAAGAAATGGAAAACTATCTTGAAAAAGGGTTAAATATTATCTTTGAACGCCAACCACAATTAAAACGTTCCAAATCGGGTAAATTAAAACAATTTTCATCGTTACTACATAACATATGACTATCACGATTATCGCAGGCGCACGTCCAAACTTTATGAAAATAGCTCCCATTATTGAGGCTATCAAACAGAAACAATCGGAAGGTATTGGCATTACATATCAATTGGTTCATACGGGACAGCATTACGATAGAAACTTAAGCGACACATTTTTTCATGAATTGAACATTCCTTTTCCAGATATTAATTTGAACGTGCAGAGTGGCACGCAAGCGGAGCAAACTGGAGCGATCATGATTAGTTTTGAAAAGGTGTTGGCTGAAAACCCAACTGATTTGGTCATGGTTGTTGGCGATGTGACCTCCACCATGGCGTGCACCATTGTAGCAAAAAAAGCAGGTATAAAAGTAGCTCACGTAGAAGCGGGTATTCGTTCTGGCGATCTTTCAATGCCTGAAGAAATTAATAGAATTGTAACCGATAGCTTAACAGATTACTTCTTTACAACAACAACACTAGCTTCACAAACTCTTGAAAATCTTGGCATCCCAAGGCGTCAAATTTATTTTGTGGGAAATGTCATGATTGACACCTTGCGTAAAAATGAAAATAGGCTCAAACAACCTCATCTGTGGGAAACGCTACAATTGGAAGTAAAGAAATTCATGGTCATGACTTTGCACAGACCCAGCAACGTTGATGAAGAGCAGCAACTCAAGGCATTAATTACCCAGCTTGCCCAATTAGGAAAAGATTATCCCATTATTTTTCCTGTTCATCCGCGGACCAAAAAACTTTTAAAGGGTTTAAACCTAAATTTCGCAAACTTGCATTATGTGGATCCTTTAGGTTATTTAGAATTCAATTATTTGGTTAAAAACGCCTTTGCAGTGTTTACAGATTCTGGAGGAATTACAGAAGAAACAACAGTTATGAATGTGCCTTGCATCACTTTACGGCACAATACAGAACGGCCAGAAACCTGCGCAATTGGTACAAACGTATTGGTAGGAAACGATCCTGAAAAAATTGCTGCCGCTTTTGAAAAATTACTATCTGGAAATTGGAAAAAAGGTGAAATTCCAGAATTATGGGATGGAAATACTTCTAAACGGATCATCAATCATCTTATGGAGATTTACAAGTTATGAAAAAAGATATTCTCATCATAACCAGTTATTTTTCACCAGAAATGGGTGCCGCATCCAACAGGATTTTTCATTTGGCTAAAGGTTTGCAAAAACGAAATTACAATGTTTCGGTCATTACTCCATTGCCAAACTATCCCACAGGAAAAATTTTTAAAGATTATCGTGGGAAATATAAAGTAACCTCTATTGAAAACGGCATTACAATTCATAGATTATGGATTTATGCCAGCATTTCAAAAAACAAAGTCATCCGATTATTCGCGATGCTTTCTTACAGTTTGAGCCTTATTTGGTATTTCCTATTCCACAACATCCCGAAAACTGTGATTGTACAATCACCGCCACTTTTAGTCGCTTTTACCTGTTGCACTTTTTTAAGATCAAAAAAACGAAAGCTTATTCTAAATGTCAGTGATTTGTGGCCCATTGCTGGATTAGAATTAGGTACTTTAAAAAAAAACTTTAGTTATCGTGTTTTAGAAA
>NZ_DATJCY010000391.1:0-6286 GCF_035577925.1 Gelidibacter sp.
CTATTTTAATATCTTTTTGAAGATGGTCCCAAACACCATCTCCATCTGAATCTACAAACTTCAAGGTCGTAATAGTAATTATTCCATCATTGTTTGTTCGGCTTCTTACAAATTCATTTGCTTCAAAAACTGGCTCAACCTCCCCATTATTTGTATTTATCGTATAGATTTGTCTGGTCATTTCATTAATGGTCAAAACTCGATCACCATCGTCATCAGTATCCAAAAAGTTAGGAACACCATCGGCATCGGTATCATCATTATACAAATTTTTATCTCCATTTAAATCTTCCATATAGGTAGGAATACCATCGCCATCATGATCCATAATCTCTGATTGATACAATTCAAATGAAAACATCAAATTTGAATAAGCTGGAATACCTCCTGATGTCGGATTTCCATAATACCCCAATCCTGAAGGCAAGAACATAATTCCGAGACCATAATTATTGAATGTTATAGTCCCATCTTCATTTTCATTAAAATTTTCTGAAGTTTTAAAGTGAGGCATTACTTCCTTCCATCCTGGCACTAGACTTAAAAGCTCGAATTCAACTGGTGTAACACTACTATCAAATGACTTTCCAGTTGGAAGAAATCCATTGTAATTCACTCTTACTTTATCCGAAAAATGCGGATTTTCGCCCCCACCTTCATTAAGGCTCAAAATGTAATATTGATAATCGACATCCAAATATTTTGTGGTTTTTGCTTCTACGGCATCAATCAAAAGTTGATTGTTTTCAGCATCTGGCATTGGCAGAAAGTTACCACTGGCATCTTTTGGTAATTCTTTAATAATGATTTCAGAAATGGTATGATTGCCCGGCACTTCAAAAGTTGCTCGGTTATAATAATGGGTACTCAAGTAGTTTTTTAAAGAATCAAGATCCGCTAATTGTTGTTCTGTACGGTCTCGTAGTGGAATTTCCTCAAAAGAATCATCGTCTTTCTTACAAGAAGACAATATTAATAACAGGCATAAAGTTGAGAGGACGTAGGTTTTTAATTTCATCAATTTAATTTTATATTTTTTCGAAAGCAACATGCAATAACCTTAAATTCACTAGATTAAACAATCAAAACGAATTGTTTCTGAATCTTTCAATATTGCTTATTTTTGCTGGCAAGATACAATAATATAATACGTTTGCACAACAACATTAACGTTGTTTTAAAATTTTTAATATGCGAATAGATAAATTCCTTTGGTGCGTCAGATATTACAAAACCCGAACGATTGCTACAGAAGCTTGCAAAAAAGGACATGTCAAAATCAATGGCCAAGCGGTCAAGCCAAGTCGTGAAGTTTATGCCACCGATAAAATTGAATTGCGTAAAAACCAAATTAATTATCAACTTACGGTGAACGACTTACCTCCCAATCGGGTTGGCGCCAAATTAGTTGCTATTTATGTAAAAGACACCACACCAAAAGAAGCTTTTGAAACCCAGGAACTTTTAAAATACTCTAAAGATTATTATCGCAAAAAAGGTACCGGCCGGCCTAGCAAAAAAGACCGACGCGATATTGACGATTTTTATTATGATAATGAGGAGGAATAAAACAACGCTTTATTTATCTTTGAACAAACAATAATAACATGACAACTTCAAAACAAACCATACTTAACCATCAAGAAATCAACCATAAAATAAGACGCATTGCTTATCAAATTTATGAAAACAATGTGAACGAAACCGAAGTTATCTTAGCAGGAATTGATGCCAATGGCTATATTCTGGCAGAAAAATTAAAAGCGAACTTGGATAAGATTTCCGATTTAAAATCAGTGCTGTGCAAAGTGGTCATCGACAAGAAAAATCCTTTAAACCCTATTACAACTTCGGTCGCAGCGTCAGATTATAGCAATAAATCCATTGTACTTATTGATGATGTTTTAAATTCGGGGAGCACGCTTATTTATGGCGTTAAACATTTTTTGGATGTGCCGGTGAAACAATTCAAAACAGCGGTACTTGTTAATCGAAACCATAAAAAGTATCCCGTTAAGGCCGATTTTAAAGGCATTTCATTATCCACCTCCTTACATGAGCATGTTGAAGTTGTTTTGACCGACGGTAATTATGAAGCCTTTTTACGATAGGCTTCCTACAATTTCTTCGGCTATAGCTGTTATACTTTTTTCATCGGTCACAATAGTTTGATGGCTTTGGTTATAAAAGAACGAACGTTCAAAAAGATGCTTTCCAATAAACTCGGTAAGCTCTTCATCGGTTTTTAAATGGGCAATCAATGGCCGTTTCAATTTTTCGGTTCGCAACCTTTGCACCAAATTAGGGATTGAGCTTTTCAAATAGATGCTATGAACACCCTCTGCATTCAAAACAGCATTCATATTATCACCATAGCAAGGCGTTCCTCCACCAAGTGACAGGATAATGTCATTGCGTTTTAAAAGTTCTTTTAAATAGATGTATTCCTTTTTCCTAAAATAAATTTCACCTTTAGTCTCAAAAATCTTGGAAACGCTCATGTTTTCCATTTTCTGAATGTAATCATCCAAATCGATAAGTTCCAAATTTAAGATTTCAGACAATTTTTTACCAATAGTGGACTTTCCACTTCCCATATACCCAATTAAAATGATGCTCATATAAACTGCTTATAAATTGATTATTAAAAACATAAGGTAAGCCACTGCAAAAAAACAAAAAAAATTTATAAAAATTCACAAAAAAGGGCTTGGATTATTGATAAAAGGTTTTATATTTGCACCCTCATTAAGGAATCGACTTGATAGCTCAGTTGGTAGAGCATAACACTTTTAATGTTAGGGTCCTGGGTTCGAGCCCCAGTCAGGTCACTTGTTGGGACAAATCTAAAAAAGTTAGATTTGTCCCTTTTTTTATGCCCTGTAATTTGCTGGCACTCTGATATATAAGAGCGATCGCCGAGTTTAGCCTCGGAGTTCGATGCTGTATCCCGTCAAACACCAAAAAATCAGGAAACATCGAACTCAATACCACCCTTTTTTCTTCAATATCCCCATTTTCATAGCGTCTATCGATGTTTGCAACCTTTTTTAGAGCTGAAGCTGCTAAGTTCCTAATTTCCGTATCTACCGAAGCTAAAGCATTCATTTGTTTCTCTAATTTTTCAATCCTTTCCTTAGTCAAGTTCTTTAAGACTCGAAAATCGTCATAGTCCATCTCTCCATCAGCATTTTTTATAAGCGCATTTTGGTAGCGTTTGTTTTGTTTGTCGATCTCATTTATGATATTAGCTCTTTCGCTGTTTTGATCTTTTAATTGCTCATTGAAATCACTTATAAAAGCTTCAATAAACACATCTACCATTCCGATCTTTGGCGATAAATAACGAAGTTGTTTAATAAAGGCTTCGTTGACCAGCTCTGCCTTAAACCTTGTACCACAAGAAGAGCTACAATGATAATAACTATAATACTTTCCCATCTTTCCCCTTGAGGCACTTCCCGTCAACATCCTTTCACATTTTGAACATTTGAGAAACCCTCTTAGGGGCAGACTTTCAATTGACACAATTTTTGGCTTGAGAACCCTTGTTCTGCCATCCAAAATATCCTGGATTTCAGCAAACGCCTCCTCACTGATTAATGGTTGATGCTGTCCTACTACAAAATATCCCTCCTCATCTTTATAAGGTGGAATAAATATCTTTCCACAATAAACTGGATTTCGTAGTGCCACCCAAAAATTGTTCTTGCTGAACCTTCCTTTTCCCTTAACTTTTTCTCGTACCACTTTCCATATCTGTTCCGTGTTAAAGCTATTGGCAAGAATCTGGTCAAATGCCCACTTTAAAATAGGAGCCTCAAATTCATGTAAGGCAATATATTTCTTTTTATCCTCAGTGATTTTATTGACATATCCTACTGGAGCTGGTCCCATATATCGCCCCTCTTTTTTTGCTCGACGCATTCCATGAAAAACATTGAGTGCTCTTCGATCATTTTCGACTTCTGGTGCAGCAAGATAAAACGCCAACATTATTTTATTTTCTGGAATAGCAAGATCTAGAGGTTGTTCGATAGCTACCGGTTCAACCTCAAATTTGCGCAACTCATTAATCGTTTGATACGCATCTCCTGCATTTCGGCTGAACCTGTCCCATTTAGTAAATAGCAACAATTTCCTATCACTGCTCTTGGACATACGCAGATCTAACAAATATTTTTGCCATTCGGGCCGTCTGAAAGTCTTCGCGGAGTGGTCTTCTTTATAGATGTTTTTTATCAGGACACCATTATTCTCACAATATCTAATTAAACGTTCTTCTTGGTCACGCTGGGAATATCCCTTGTCTGCTTGTTCATCGGTCGAAACACGAATGTATAAATCTGCTTTTCTCATTTTAAAGGTTGTTCTTATTTTAATTAAAGACATCCTCTAAGATACTGAATAACTGCTATGTGGGCAATCTTTTTAGAAAAGTCTAAAATAATTTTTGCTTCCTCGAAATCGACTACAGTACCGTTCTTCTTTAAGATTTCCATAACTCTTTCCGTACTTAACTCCTCAATTTTTCTGCACTCCATCTTCGTTATCTTATTATTTATTATCACGCAGCGCTACTGAATGATTGGTTCCTTATATAACACTATTATAGACTTAACAAATTTTTCTATACCCTTTGTAAGTCTTTTCCTTTGTGCACAATTATGACCTCACTGTTCGTTTATAAACAGATAAGACAATCCATTGTCAAGGAGTCGCATCTACAAAATACCGTCCATAATTATTTAGACTTTTCGCATTCAACAAATCATAGGAATTTATCTGTTCACTTCAAAAGCAAAAAAATATTTAGGAAGTTTGGGCAGAAAGTCCTTTACGCTTTTGAGTACGAATTCAACTCTTTTTGAACTTCTTGTTTTCAAATTCAAAAGAGGTTGTATAGTCTTCATTCAACACAACATAAGCACCGAAACTCTTACCAGCTTTGCTTTTCATCCCCTTAATTAGTGAAGTTCTACCTTTGGAAACCAATCTCACAATATCGTCCATGGTAATTTGTACACCGCAAACATTTCGGAACTGTAGCCATTTGCAGGTTTCGTCAGGGCATTTTATAATTTTATCCCTAATGACTAGTAATTGGTTCTTGCATTTCGGACATACTATTTTGGGTTGGTTGCCTTTGTCCATTGGGATTTGCAGTAGCTCATTGGTTATCGTCGTGGCATAACTTTCCATTTCCTTTTGAAAAACTTTGCCATCACTTTCGTTTTTCTCAATTTTGTGCAAAGCCAATTCCCATTCCGCCGTCATCACAACATCTGCAATCTTTTTATTTTTAATCAACTCATACACTTGTAAACCTTTTTCAGTGGGAATCAATGATTTTTTTTCTCTTTGGATGTAATTACGGCTAAACAAAGTTTCAATAATAGTGGCTCTTGTTGCAGGTGTTCCGATTCCTATATTTTGCAATGCTTTTCGTTCCTCTACATTTTCAATCTGCCTTCCCGCATTTTCCATAGCTGATAAAAGTCCTGCTTCCGTATAAAGCACAGGAGCTTTAGTTGTCTTTTCCAGAATGACGGCTTCTTTTATTTTTAGTTCATCACCTTTCTTAAGTTCAGGCAAATCTATAATCGTCTCGGCACCCTTATCTGAAAAATTTCCTTTAATACTGCGCCATCCAGGTTCCAATATTCTGCAACCTTTCACTGAAAAATCATATTGCAATGTCTCAAGATTCACATCTGTAATCTCTTTAATACAAGGTCCAGAAATAGCTTCGAGCAAACGAAGTGCAATCATTTCGTAAACAGCACTTTCCTTGATCGATAACACCGAAGGGATTTTCTAGGTAATCAACAGACCATGATGATCAGTAACCCGAAGGTCATTTACGATACGTTTGTTAAACTGTCCCCATTTTACTTTAGTTATGGTTTGTTTACAGGTTTCCCTATCTTGTAGTGCCCTTACGAGATTGGGGATTTCACTCCATACATCTTCTGGGATGTATTTACTTCCTGTTCGAGGATAAGTAATAAACTTTTTCTCATATAGACTTTGGGCAATGTTTAGGGTTTCCTCGGCCGAAAAGTTTAGTTTTTTATTGGCTTCCTTTTGCAGACCGGTCAAGTCGAAAAGTAAAGGTGATTGCTCCGTCACATTTTTACTCTCCACTGCTGTAACATTAGCAGAATTTCCGTTTCTTTGGATAGATTTTAAGGTATCCCTTACCCGATTTTTATCATCCCACTTTTTTCCTCCACTTTTTTGATTAATCGTTTTTAGCTTATCTTTCCGTTCGAGGCTATTGAAT
>NZ_DATJCY010000392.1:0-1569 GCF_035577925.1 Gelidibacter sp.
GGATTTGAAACAGCAGCCAATCTGTATAATCAAAACATAAAAAAAGATGCATAGTTCGCAATTGGAAATACAACTTATTGCAAGTTTGGTCGCTATGGCATGCGCTATACCTGGTACATTTTTGGTGCTTCGCAAAATGGCAATGATCAGCGATGCCATTAGTCATGCCATTTTACCCGGACTTGTTGTTGGATTTTTTATAACCCAGGACCTCAACTCGCCAATACTAATTTTTCTTGCAGCACTAACAGGTGTTATAACCGTCGTTTTAGTGGAGCAAATCCAAAAAACAGGTTTGGTCAAAGAAGATACAGCTATCGGATTGGTATTCCCAGCATTGTTCAGTATTGGCGTGATAATGATTGCTAAAAACGCGAATGATGTGCATTTGGATGTCGATGCTGTATTATTGGGGGAATTGGCTTTTGCTCCTTTTGATCGACTTTACATTAATGGAATGGATATCGGACCAAAATCATTATGGGTTATTGGTACTATTCTGACGATTACATTCGGACTTTTAATTGCATTTTTTAAAGAATTAAAAATAAGCACTTTTGATGCCGGACTATCGGCATCACTAGGATTTTCGCCAGTGATTATACATTATGGATTGATGAGCATGGCTTCAATAACCACAGTTGGAGCATTTGATGCCGTCGGTGCTATTCTCGTCGTAGCACTCATGATCGCACCTGCCGCTTGTGCCTATTTACTCACTACAGATTTAAAAAAAATGATTGGACTGGCCGTCTTTTTTGGTGTTTTTAGTGCTATTTCGGGGTATTGGGTGGCGCATTGGCTGGATGCCTCAATTGCCGGTTCCATTACAACGATGCTCGGCATTGTATTTTTAATCATCTATTTGTTTGCACCAGACAAAGGGCTTATTGCTGTGACTTATAGAGAAAACCAACAACGTATTGAAGTGCTGCTTTTGACCTTTTTACTCCATCTCAAAAACCATACAGAAAAAGAAGAACGCCATGTTAATCACCTTAACGAACATATCAACTGGCAAAAAGTGAAAAGCAAAACCGTTTTGGAGCTTGCTCTTAAAAATAATATGATTTATATTGAAGACAAAATCGTGTTTCTAACTCAGAAAGGTGACGAATTCACCTCAAAAGCCATCGATTATATCATTACGAATGAGGATACGCAAATTGAAGATATGAAAGCGGATTTCTTTTTGTTCCGGGGCTAGTTAATGCTTTAAATGCTACCAATAATTTATTAACTTTGAAGACCTTCAAACGTAAAATAATGAAATTCAATAGCCTTTTTGTTTTCTTCCTTTTGATCTTTTCTTGTTCAAACTCCAAAAAAATAGTGGAAAAGCCCATTATTTTTGATGAAGAACGCCTAGAACTTACCAAACAATATTTGGCCACTCGCCATGGATTAACCTTAGATACGCCGACTATCACTCCAAGAATGATTGTATTGCATTGGACGGTAATCCCGACTTTTCAACAAACGTTTGATGCGTTTAATCCGTCCAAATTACCGGGCAGACCCGATCTGGTTACAGCCAGTAGTTTAAACGTTTCTTCACAATTTTTAGTC
>NZ_DATJCY010000393.1:0-2847 GCF_035577925.1 Gelidibacter sp.
AAAAGCATGAGATTGAGATTAAAACACTAGAGTTTTTAGATTGGGATTTAAAAGACCAGATTGCAAAACAAATTTGTACTATTCTATATAACCATGACATTACTTCTATAATTATTGAAGGCGGACAGCACACCTTACAAACATTTATTGATGAAAATATATGGGATGAAGCCCGTGTTTTTACTGGAACTACAAGTTTTAACCACGGCATAAAAGCGCCAAACTTTTCTGGACCTCTGGTTTCACAAGAACTTATTTTAAATGATATTTTAAGAATATATAAGAATGATTAAAAACTTAATATTTGATTTTGGCGATGTATTTATCAACTTGGATAAGAAAGGTGCCATGGAAAAAGCACTTCGGATATTTGAAATGGAAACTCTTTCTGATGAAATACACGCCATAAATGCGCTATATGAACAAGGCCTTATATCTACAGATGAATTTTTGGAGTTCTATCTGGATAACTTTCCAAATTTGGATAAAGACACTCTTTTAGAAACATGGAACGCCATACTAAAAGACTTTCCCAATTATCGACTGGACTATCTACGTCAATTAGCTGCCAGCAAAAAATACAAACTTATTTTGCTGAGTAATACCAATGAACTGCATATTGATTGGATCAAGGAAAATATTCACTTTTATGAGGAATTCAAAACCTGTTTTGATGCATTTTATCTTTCGCACGAAATCCAATTACGCAAACCAAATGCGAATATTTACGAATTTGTTTTAAGTGAAAATAAAATCAATCCCCATGAATCCCTATTCATTGATGATACCGAAGAAAATATTATTTCAGCTTCTAAATTAGGTATTCACACGTGGCACATCAATCCTGAGATTGAAGACATGACTTCGTTGTTCAAAACCAAACAAGATTTATTTTGAGCGTCCGCATTGTAAAATATAAGAACTGCACAGCAAAACATTTAGTTACTTTTGTCTAAAGATGACAGAAAAAGACACATACAAGACTATCACAAAACCTTCTGAAGAAGTTTTATTTAAAGAGAAGAACAGCAAATTTTTGGGATATGCCTATCCTATTAAAAATGCTGAAGACGTCAAATTTCATTTAGAAAATCTAAAAAAACAACATCATTCGGCACGGCATTGGTGCTATGCTTATCAATTGGGCAAGCAAGAAAGTCAATACCAATTTAGGGTAAATGATGATGGCGAACCTAATAACAGTGCAGGAATGCCAATTTATGGACAAATTCAATCTTTTGAAGTAACCAACATTTTAATTGTTGTGGTAAGATATTTTGGCGGTGTAAAATTGGGTGTTGGCGGCCTTATCAGTGCATATAAAACGACTGCACAAATGGCTTTGGAACAATCCATAATTGTCAGCAAAACAATTAACCAAGAAATTCAGCTCAAATTTGAGTACAAAGACATGAATAAAGTAATGCGTGTTATTAAAGAAAATGACTTAAAAATCACAAATCAAACTTTAGAATTGGACTGTTCTATTAACATTTCTGTTAGGTTAAAAAATATAAAAAGAACTATTCAGACTTTTGAGGCTATTTATGGAGTTGAAATAAAAAATTTAGACGATTAATTCTGCAGTTTGTCTAAAAGATATTGAGGACATCTTGTAGGCCTATTCCTATTAATATCCATAAATACAAGTACAGTATTGCCAAGAGTTAAAACATCTCCCGCCTCATTTGTTATTTCGTAATCAAACTCAATAGTTGCGGAAGGAATTTTTACCAACTGCGTTTTCACTTTAATCACATCGTCATAACGTGCTGATTTTTTGAAATTTACATTCAAACTAAGAACTGGTAGCAACAGCCCTTCTTCCTCCATGCTTTTATAGGAAACACCAAGTTTTCTAAGCCATTCAACTCTACCTACTTCAAAGTATTGTGCATAATTTCCATAATACACAATGCCCATTTGATCGGTTTCGGCATAGCGCACCCTAAGTTCTATCTGGTCGGAAAATAAAGGTTTTACCATCGTTGTTCAGTTTATTTTTTGTATTTTCATCGCGATTTAAACATGGGGATTTAATTCTGAATATTCAATAGCTTTTGATTTTTTTTTTCAGAAATTTGTTCACATATTTGTCTCGGAATTTATTCAAGAGAATACACAAAGTTCTCTTTTTTTTACTAATCTATCTAACAACAAAATAAATTAATTTTTAAAATGGAAGTAACTGCTCAATCGGTATGGAATAATTGTCTAACCTTTATAAAAGACAACATCCAACCCCAAGCCTATAAAACTTGGTTTGAACCAATTACAGCAGTCAAACTTACTGACAACGCATTAAGCATTCAGGTTCCGAGTAAATTTTTTTATGAATGGCTTGAGGAGCATTATGTAAAAATTCTAAAAGTTGCCCTAATCAAAGAACTTGGTGAACGCGCAAAATTAGTGTATGTCATTAAAATGGAAAACACTTATGGCAACAAACAACCATTTACCGAAAAAATCCCAAGTTCTAACAGGAGTCCGGTAAAGCCACAAGATGTTGATATTCCTTTAAAGAATAAAAATCCAGAATTAAAAAATCCTTTTATCATTCCAGGGATTAGAAATGTAAAAATTGAATCACAACTTAATCCAAATTACAATTTTGAAAACTTCCTGGAAGGCGATTCCAATCGTTTAGCAAGAAACGCTGGATTGGCAGTTGCCAACAAACCCGGTGGTACATCGTTTAATCCGCTGTTGATTTTTGGTGGTGTCGGTCTTGGAAAAACACATTTGGCACATGCCATTGGGATAGACATTAAAGATAAATACCCAGAAAAAACAGTGCTGTATATCTCTGCGGAAAAGTTCACACAGCAATACATAGACTCTGTAAAG
>NZ_DATJCY010000394.1:0-17095 GCF_035577925.1 Gelidibacter sp.
AAATTTGTTTCCAAAATCAGAGGCACCATTACTTGCTTTTATCAAAATATCCATTGGTGTTTGGTACAACCACGGACGCGCTTCCATTTTTTGTTCCCATGGACGGTTTTCTTCCAATCGGGAATATGAGGTCATATAAACCGCTGTTCCTGCCAATGGCAAAGAACCTTTTCCACCGGCCAATCGATCCCTGATTTCACCACCAGATCCGGTTGCGGCACCGTTAAATGGTTCAACCGTGGTTGGGAAATTATGAGTTTCAGCCTTTAGTGAAATGACCGATTCAAAATCTTTAGTTTGATAAAAATCAGGTTTATCGGCTGTTTTTGGAGCAAATTGCTCAACAACCGGACCTTTTATAAAAGCCACGTTATCTTTGTAAGCCGAAACAATGCTGTTTGGATTTTGACTGGAAGTATCGCGAATCATTTTAAATAATGATTTTTCCTTTTCTTCACCGTCAATAACAAATGTGCCATTAAATATTTTATGGCGACAGTGTTCACTATTGACTTGCGAGAATCCAAAAACTTCAGAATCTGTCAGTTTTCTACCAATATTTGCTGAAACACCTTCCAGATATTCTATTTCCTCATCATTCAGTGCCAAACCTTCTTTTTGGTTATATGCTGAAATATCCTCAATATCTTGAATGGCTTCCGGTTGAATGTCAATATTGAAAACTTCTTGATCGATACCTTTATATTTTTCAGAAATCATCGGATCATAATCCTTGAAATCTTGAGTTACAGCCTCAAATTCTTCAATACGGATAATGTCTGAAATGCCCATATTCTGGGTGATTTCAACCGCATTCGTACTCCAAGGTGTAATCATAGCTGCGCGCGGACCAACAAAAAAAGCATCGAGGGATGCTTGTTCTATTTTAGGTTGGTTGCCGAATAACCATACCAATTTATTGATGGTTTCTGTTGAAAATTCTTTTGTTGCTTGAACAGCAAATACCTTGCTGTTTTGGTTTCCGAAGAAATGAATCATTATGTCTTAGTTTATGCCAGAACGTTTGTGCTGACAGTTTGTGTTTTCAAAGTGCAAAATTAGTCTTTTTTAAGGGCATTTATTCATAATAAATCATAAAAAAAAGCAACTTAGATAAGTTGCTTTTAAAATATGTAATCTCTTTTCCCTTAAGACTATTTTTTCTGTAAAAGCGCCATATAAAACCCGTCAAAACCAGATTTATGAGACAATACTTTTTCTTCTTTTACAAACGTAAAATCTTTTCCGTTTTCCGAATCTAAAAATGCTTTTACCTGATTTTGGTTTTCAGATGGCAAAATAGAGCAGGTGGCATAAACCAATTGTCCGCCAGGTTTTACCATTCTTGAATATTGTTGAAGAATTTCCTGCTGTGTGATTTTGATCTTATCAATAAACTCAGGCTGTAATTTCCATTTCGCATCAGGATTTCGTCGGAGGACACCCAATCCTGAACATGGCGCATCAATTAGCACACGATCGGCTTTGTCATACAGTTTTTTGATAACTTTGGTCGATTCTATCGGTCGTATTTCAACATTAAAAACGCCGTTACGTTTGGCTCTTCGTTTGAGTTCGTGAAGTTTGTTTTCGTAAATATCCATCGCAATGACTTGACCTTTGTTTTGCATTAAGGCAGCAATATGCAATGCTTTTCCACCGGCACCAGCGCACGCATCTACAACGCGCATGCCAGGTTCGACATTCAAAAACTTGGCAACCAGTTGTGAAGACGCATCTTGGACTTCAAAATGACCGTCTTTAAAAGCATCGGTTTGAAAAACATTAGCACGCTCTTTTAGCTTTAAGGCATCAGGATAGTTGGGTAAAAAATCGGTTTCAATATCTTGGTCAAACAATACGGCTTGCAAAGCTTCTTTGGTTGTTTTTAAGGTATTGACCCTTAAAATCACATCGGCCTGCTCATTTAAAGCTGCTATTTCTTTGGTCCATACGTCTGTGCCCAGTTCCTTCTCTCCAAGTTCATCCAACCAATCGGGAATAGATTCTTTGAACTTTCTGATTTTAGAGAGCTCGTCAAATTTCCCTTTTATTTTTCGGGTTGGCGTACTTTCAAAATATGTCCAATCCGGCAGTTTAATACCTTTTAAAGTGGCCCAAACAGCAAACATTCTCCAAATATTATCTCTGGTAAAAGGTTCTTTAACTTCAGCTATTTCGGCATAAAGTCGTTTCCATCGTACAATATCGTAAGTAGTTTCGGCTACAAAAGCACGGTCGCGCGCACCCCAACGTTTGTCGCGTTTTAAAAGTTGTTGAATGACTTTATCAGCGTATTGATCTTCATTAAAAATGAGCATTAATCCATCAATAACTGCAAAACATAGATTTCTGTGTAATCTCATTTTTTACGTTTTAGGAGTTTGTCGTTTATGACGACTGCAATTTGTTATAAAAATTGCGACTGCAAAGTTACGTTAAAAAGCGATGAACGCGTGATTATTTTGATTTTTTAAAAGGAAATCAAGTATCTTTCCAAAAAAAAATATGAAGATGAGAATTTGGACCTGTTTATTTTTGATTACTGCATTTTTGTCGTGTAAAGAAGATGAGAAACCTGTAAAAACTAAAATTACTTCTGTAGAAATTGAAGAAATTTATAGTAATAGCGCTTTAAGTATTAGGGCGATAGATATCGCATCTGATAAAAGTATTGCATTTGCTGCCAATGAAGGTGCCTTCGGATTATATAATCCGCAAACCGAACAGTGGATTACGGGAAAACAAGACTATGACAGTTTAAATTTGGAGTTCAGAGCTGTAGCAAGAACGCTTAATGATTTTTTTATGTTGAGTGTGGCAAGTCCAGCTTTATTATTTAAAACTGGAGAGTATGGAACGATGGAAGTGGTTTATAAGGAAGATCACGAAAAAGCATTTTATGATGCGATGACTTTTTGGAACGCCCAAGAAGGCATTGCCATGGGTGATCCCACCGACGATTGTATGAGCGTTATTATTACTCGTGATGGTGGCGAAACTTGGAATAAAGTGCCTTGTGATAAGTTGCCCAAAATCAAGGAAGGCGAAGCTGCTTTTGCCGCGAGCAATACCAATATTGCCATTGTAGGAAATCGTACGTGGATTGCTACTGGTGGAAAAACAAGCCGGATTTTATTTTCTGAGGATAAAGGAATGTCATGGCAGGTTTTTGATACGCCCATGATTAATGGCGAAGGAACCACAGGAACGTATTCCATTGATTTTTATGATGAAAATAAAGGCTTTGCAATTGGTGGTGATTATACAAAACCTGATGATACAAAGGCTAATAAGATGCGTACTGCTGACGGTGGAAAAACTTGGCAATTAGTTAGCGATGGTGCGGAACCTGGTTATAGAAGTTGCGTGCAATATGTGCCAAATAGTGATGGCAAGGCACTTGTGGCCGTTGGAATCCAAGGGATAGATTATTCGATCGATTCTGGAGATACGTGGCAGCATTTAAGTGATGAAGGTTTTCATACCATTCGCTTTTTAAATGAAAATGTGGCTTATGCAGCAGGGCAGGGTAGAATTGCAAAAATTACATTTAAATAAGTTAAAACATTGATTTCTTGCTTCATGAAAATCAATAAAAAACCCTAAATTCCAATATTAGAATTTAGGGTTTATTTTTTTAGTTACGTGATTCTAAGGGTTTTTATGTGTTGGATCTTTTTGCCGTTTTTTATACTCTTCCAGCATTTTTATGTTAAACTCGTCTTCTGCTATTCTCAACTTGATGATTTTTTTGGCAGGTAGCACTTTTAATAAATTTTGGTTGTATTCTATACGTGTGTTTTGACGGTCTTTTTCTAAGGTAATAAGGTCATTCAATAAGATCTTAGCATTGGCTTCGCTCATATCTTCCGAAATTTGCTGTTGCTTGTTGTAGCTCGTACGTCTGTGCATATCTTTTTTGCTTTCATAAGCATTGTAAATAGGCCAAAATTTTTGAGCTTCGGTTTCTGTTAATGCTAATCGCTCGGTAATAAATGCGACTTTGAGTGCTTTTATTTTTTCACGTTTTTCATGGTGTTGCGAAAATGACGACCATGATAACAAACTTATAAATAATATAATAGCTATTTTTTTCATTTTCCAATGATTAAATCTTCGATAGAAGTATTATTAATAAGATAGTTTTCTAAAGATTCTTCCGTAAGGGAACTGGATACAAAATTATCTACTATCAAATCCTCCTCGTTTAAAAAGGATGCAATGTCATAAGCGTTCAAGTTTTGGTCTATTAAGTAGTTTTCAATAGATGCGGTTTCAATCTGATTTATGGTTAATTGACCTTTTGAATTCAATAAAAAAGTTAATAGCAATGCGATGGATGCGGCAACACCAGAAAGATAAGCAACTTTTCGCCATGGGTTTAATTTGATGACTTTAGTTGAAGAATTTTCATTTTTAAGACGTGCTTGGAGTTTATCATCAAAAGTTTCAAAATAGTTATCTGGAACTTTGAAACCCGAATCAGAAATTGAAGCCATTTCCTTTTTAACGTTCAATTTTTTAAGTAATCGTTCGTCAAAAGCATCAAAATATCCATCGGGAGTTTTAAACCCCGAATTTTTAATATTATGTAAGTGACTTTTTTTCATGATATTACTATGACTTTTTATTTTGCAAAAGGTTTAATGGGTGGTTAAATACTCTTCAACTTTTTTTACTGCAATATGATATGTGGCTTTTAAAGCACCTTCGCTGGTATCTAAAATTTCGGACATATCGGAATATTTTATATCGTCAAAATAGCGCATGTTAAACACTAGTTTTTGTTTTTCGGGCAACGTAGCGATGGCTTTTTGTAGTTTTAACTGAATTTCGTTTCCTTCAAAATATACATCGGCTTGAAGGTTGTTTATAGTATGTTCATGTAATTCTGGACTGCTATTGTTTTTTAAGTTCGCATTTTTTTTAAGATGTGTCAGCGCCTCATTGGTGGCAATACGGTACATCCATGAAAACAGTTTGCTTTCACCCTTAAAGTTATGAATATTTCTGTAGATTTTGATAAAGGTTTCCTGTAATACGTCGTCGGCATCATCATGCGAGATTACAATTTTACGAACATGCCAGTACAAGCGCTCTTTGTATAAAGAAAGTAATTCCTTAAAAGCCGAATCTTTTGTTTGCTCTGATGTTAATCTTAAAATAAGGTCGTCGTCGTTATGCACTAAAGTATTTTTTATAAGACCGTTTGAAGATATAAAAAGTTTAATCGAGTAATTGGTAAAAACTTGTTAAAATAATGAGATTGACTCTCAGTATGTTAAATGGTAAATAATCGTTTAAAGGCAAAATAAATCGGTGAATTACATATTTTTGTTGCACAGTAATATTTAAAGTAATACTTTTACGCCAAACTTAACCTACTATGATAGTCAGTGTGCCCTATTACATTGACGGTATAAAAGAAAAGGATGCGCATTGGTAGTGGCATCCTTTTCTTGTTTTTAAGATATTCATAATTGGGTGTTTATTCAAAACTCTGCATATCTACAAGCATTTTATAGACGCCATTTTTTTCGATAAGTTCATTGTGTTTGCCTTGTTCAACAATTTCACCCTTTTGCATGACGATAATTTCGTCGGCATTCTGAATGGTTGATAATCGGTGGGCAATGACAATTGACGTCCTGTTGCGCATCATGTTTTCTAATGCCGATTGCACCAAGCGTTCGCTTTCTGTATCTAAAGCAGAAGTGGCTTCATCCAAAATCATTATTGGCGGATTTTTTAGAACAGCTCTGGCAATACTTAAACGTTGTTTTTGACCTCCAGATAATTTATTCCCAGAATCACCAATATTAGAATCAATACCCATTGGGAGATCTTTGACAAATTCCCAGGCATTTGCAATTTTTAATGCGTTGATGACTTCCTCATCGGTGGCATTCTGCTTTCCTATTTTAATATTATTACTGATGGTATCGTTAAACAAAATGGAATCTTGTGATACCACACCCAGCATTCCGCGTAGTGAAGCGATTTTTAAGTTTTTAATATCAATACCGTCAATCGTAATAGAGCCTTCATTAACATCGTAAAATCTGGTGATCAAATTCGCAATGGTACTTTTCCCACTTCCGGATTGTCCAACCAATGCCACGGTTTTTCCTTTCGGAACATTAATACTGAAATTTTTAAGCACCAAATCGTCTTCATATTTAAATGAGATATTATTGATTGCTATATTAGAATCAAACGACTCTTTTATAATAGGATTTTCAATTTCTGAAATGGTGTTTTCAGATTCCAAAAACTCCAAAATACGTTGTGCCGCGCCATTTCCTTTTTTAACGCCATAACTGGCTTTGGCAATATCCTTTGCAGGAGTTAAAATGTTGTATGCTAATGTGATATAGCCGATAAAAAAACTAGGATCCATAGAGTTGTCGATAAATACCAGATAACCTCCATAAACCAATAGGATGCCAATGACGATAATACCTAAAAACTCGCTAATTGGTGAAGCCAAATTTTGACGATTGAGTAGTGAATTGGCATACTTGTAATAGCGTTCATTTGAATCTTCGAATTTTTTGGCAAACACCTTTTCAACGTTAAAAGCCTTGATAATACGTAGACCGGTCATGGTTTCTTCAAGAATTGACAGGAAAATACCTTGTTCACGCTGAACTTTTAAAGAACCTTTTTTGAGTGATTTTCCTACTTTTGAAATGATAAACCCTGAAATTGGAATAAAAATAAATACAAACAGCGTTAATTTGGCACTCAGTATCAACATTGAAATCAAGGAAAATAAAATAGTCAGTGGTTCTCTGACAACCATTTCTAAAACCGACAAGAAGGAGTTTTTGACTTCGTCCACATCACTGCTCACTCTTGAGATGGTATCTCCTTTTGATTTTTCAGAATAAAATGCAAGCGGAAGCGATACTATTTTATTGAACATTACATTTCTGATATCTTTCAAAACACCATTTCTCAAAAATGTGATGTAATACATGGCGAGATAATTGAAGAGATTTTTTAGCATGAATATGCTAATAATTAGTCCAACCATGAACATGAGTACTTTGAAATCGCCGTAACTCTCAATTTTGTCCACTACAAAAAAGTTGAGTGAATCCTCAACAAAACTTTTGATATTTCCTAAGCCTTCAAAAGTAGGTTTCGCAACAACAACACGTTGATCACTAAAAATGACCTTAAAAATAGGTATTAAAGCCAGAAACGATAGCGTGCTAAAAAACGCATAAAGAATGTTGAAAAAAATGTTGAGGTAAGCATATTTTTTATACGGAATAATAAACCGGTAAAACTTTTTTAAATATTCCATTTAGTTAAGATTCATGTCTTTGACAATAGCGTTAATTTTTTCCATCAATTTTGCTTCTACTGATGCATAAGCGTCTTTGGATGCTAAAGGTGCATTAACGCTCATATAAAATTTTATTTTAGGTTCTGTTCCACTCGGTCTTAAAGCTACTTTACTGCCATCTTCGGTGAAATAAATAATGACATTCGATTTTGGAACATCAATAATTTCCTCTTTGCCAGTGATGAAGTTTTTTGCCATCGAAAGTTCATAATCTTCAATTCGTATCACTTTTGAACCATTTATTTCTTTAAGCGGGTTTTGTCTGGCATCAATCATCATTTGGTTAATCTCTTGGGCGCCTTCCATTCCTTTTTTGGTCAATGCGATAAGATGTTCTTTATATAACCCATGTGAAACGTAAAGTTCTAATAAGGTTTCGTAAAAGGTTTTTCCGTCGGCCTTGGCTTTTGTAGCAATTTCGCATGCCAGAAGGGTTGAGGTCACGGCATCTTTATCACGTACAAAATCGCCAACCATAAAACCAAAACTTTCCTCGCCTCCGCCAATAAAGTTGAGTTCAGGGAAATCTCTGATCATTTTGGCAATCCATTTAAATCCTGTTAATCCTTCTTTATACTGTACGCCATAAGAATTTACCAGTTTTTGTACCATTGGTGTAGAAACGATAGTCGATCCTACAAATTCCTTTCCTTGAAGTTTACCTTGTTTTTTCCATTGTTTTAAAAGGAAATCGGTCATGACCAACATGGTTTGGTTACCATTGAGCAAGGTTAATTTACCCTCCAAATCCCGCACAGCAACACCTAATCGGTCGCAATCTGGATCGGTACCGATAACAATATCCGCATTTACTTTATCGGCAAGTTCCAAGGCCATTTTTAAAGCTTCCGGCTCCTCAGGATTTGGAGATTTTACAGTTGGGAAATCCCCATTTGGAATTTCTTGTTCTTTAACAATATGAACATTTTTATAGCCTGCGCGTTTCAGTGTTTCAGGAACCGTTGTGATAGAAGTGCCATGAAGCGACGTGAATACAATGGATAAATTGTCTTTTGATTTCTGATCAGTAAAATTTCCGTTTTTTATGGAAGCATTAATAAAAGCATCATCAACCTCTTTTCCTATAATTTTGATAAGGCTGTCTTTGGGTTTAAATTTAATTTCAGAATAATCCAGACGACCAATTTCATCAATTACAGCTGCATCATGCGGCGGAACCAATTGACCACCATCTTGCCAATACACTTTATAGCCATTGTATTCTGGTGGATTGTGCGAAGCAGTCAACACAATGCCACAGTGGCAGTTTAAATGTTTGACGGCAAAGGAAAGTTGCGGTGTAGTTCGCAAGTCTTCAAATAAATATACTTGAATATCGTTTGCTGAAAACACATCGGCCACGACTTTTGCCAAGGTTTTACTATTATGCCTACAATCGTAAGCGATGACTACTTTGGGAGTTTCGTTTGGGAATTGTTCGTGTAAATAGTTGCTCAAACCTTGGGTGTTTCTGCCCAAGGTGTATTTATTGATTCGATTGGTTCCAACACCCATAACGCCACGCATGCCCCCAGTTCCAAATTCTAAATCCTTATAGAAACCTTCTTGGATTTCTTTGGGATGAAAGGCAATGCTTTCCTTGATTTCGTTTTGGGTTTCTTCATCAAAAGTTGGAGTTAACCAAGAATTTATACGTTCTAAAATTTTTGGATCTATGTAAATCATGGAGGAGTATTTTTAGTGATCTTACAAAAATAATCAATTAAGCAAATGTTAATTGATAATGGACTATGAATTTAAGGAATTAAAAGTTTAGCTCTTCATTAATGAGATAGCGCTTTTTGTCATCTTTGCTGCGTAAAATTATTTCGCCCAAAAAGCCGGCAATAAAAAATTGTGTACCGATAACCATAGTAGCTAAAGCAATATAGAATTGTGGACGATCTGTAATGAGTCGTCCATAAGTATTTAGAAAGAGTTTGTCAATACCTAGATAAAGTGTGAAGCCAAATCCAATCATGAGCATGATAACGCCCATCGCACCAAAAAGATGCATGGGTTGTTTTCCGAAACGCGAAATGAACCAAATGGTCAACAAATCAAGAAAACCATGGATAAATCGGTCCATTCCAAATTTGGTATTTCCATATTTTCGCGCTTGATGCAGTACCACTTTTTCGCCGATATTTGAAAATCCTGCGTTTTTGGCCAGTACTGGAATGTAGCGGTGCATTTCGCCATTTACATCAATGTTTTTAACCACATTAATGTTATAGGCCTTGAGTCCGCAGTTAAAATCGTTCAGTTTTACACCAGAAGTCTTTCGTGCAGCCCAATTAAAAAGCTTGGAAGGCAGGTTTTTTGAAATGACGGAATCGTAACGTTTTTTCTTCCAACCAGAAACCAGATCGTAATGATCTTTGGTGATCATGTTATAAAGTTCAGGGATTTCTTCGGGATTGTCCTGCAAATCGGCATCCATAGTAATTACTACATCTCCTTTTGCTTTTTCAAATCCGGCATGAAGTGCTTGTGATTTTCCGAAATTCCTAAAAAAACGAATGCCTTTAACATTGCTGTCCTTTTGGGACAAGTGCTCAATCACGTTCCATGAACCATCGGTACTGCCATCATCAATAAAAATAATTTCATAAGAAAAATGATTGGACTGCATAACTTTAGCAATCCAATCATGTAATTCTGTTAACGATTCCTTTTCGTTGAGTAGTGGTATGACTACTGATATGTTCATTTAAGTAGTTTCAAAATATAATGTTCAAAAGTAATCAAATTACTTTATAACAGTTTTATTCTTTTTTCATGACCAACCCAGCAATAAGAGAATATATAAGGGCAAAAAACGCACTCATAGCAATCCAGAACGCACTGGCTATGGCAGGGTTCATAAACATTTCTACAAATTTCATGGCTTGGGCTACCATTTCTTCGGTCATATCAGGATTTTGTTCAAGCATATTATCTCTTGCAATATCTTTTATCTGATTCATAAAATCTGGATCGATCACATAATTAAAAATCAAAGAGTACACCGAAAAAACAATGGCACTGATTACACCAATCAAAACACCAACTTTAAGGGCATCACTTAAAGTTAAAAGATTTCCATTACGTTTTTTGTATTGAGAAATCGCATAAAAGATGACAATTGGAAAAATGACATAGTAAATTGCTGTTGGCCATTGTGCGCCTTTTAAGGCTAATCCTGTTACATAGGTAATTACGGTAATGACGACAATAACAAGGCCTAAAATGACACCATAGTTAACTGCAAATTTACCGGGAGAAAGTTTTTCTGTTTCCATAATAATTGGTTTAATTAGTTCTGTTGAAAGGTTAGTAAGCAAATATAGAAAAACGTTACAATTTATTTTTACGAAAATTGGGAATCTCCTCTATAATAAGAACGTGAATCTTGTTTTGGTTCGACGTTTTTTTTGTTTATAAGTTGTATCATTAAAATCAATATGTTGACGAAAGTGAAAATTTAAACTAAATGTATTGCACATTAGTAAAAAATACTTAAATTTGCACTTCCAAAAATTGAACGATATTAAAGTATTTAGAGATGAAAAAAGGCATACATCCAGAAAATTATAGACTTGTAGCATTTAAGGACATGTCAAATGAAGACGTGTTTTTAGCTAAATCTACGGCTAATACAAATGAAACTATTGATGTTGATGGTGTGGAGTACCCACTTATTAAGATGGAGATTTCAAGAACATCTCATCCATTCTATACAGGTAAGTCTAAGTTGATAGATACTGCTGGTCGTATTGATAAGTTTAAAAGTAAATACGCTAAGTTCCAAAAGTAATTTAGCTATAATACATAGTAAAAGCCTGTGGAAATTTTCTACAGGCTTTTTTGTTTTGTATAAATATCCTATTTTTGACCCTTTAAAATTTTATGCAATCGAAATAGTTTTTGTTAAGCCGTTGTTTTCTATCAGTTTATGATTTTATGCTTTTTTTATAAAAATAGAAATTCATCGGTTTTTAATGCCTGTTTCCTCAATACTGAACCAACTACTTATACACTACATGAACTACATTCTTTTTGATGGCCCATTTCGGGATAATCTTTTACCTTTTACATATACAAGACCGGTTGCTGATATTAGAATAGGAATTTTGACCATTCGCGAAAAATGGGAAATGCACTTAGGATCGACCATAACCACCATTACCGAGGATTATTTGTCCGAAAAGTACCCAATGGTCGAAATGCCAGAAAACATTATGATCAATGCCTCTTATCTTCCCAATGAGGAATTGGTGGAGTTGGTACGCGATTTGAAAGAAAACCAAGCTGTTTTTAAAGACGAGGATGTTATTGCTTTTTTTGCCAATGACACTCAAGAAGATATTGATTTTGGCACTTTTGAAGCCATTGAATTTGATGGTCAGGTTATTAATGTGGAGCACACTTGGGATATTTTCTCTAAAAATGGAGAAGCCATTCAGGAAGATTTTGACCTATTGACTAAAGGTCGGGTTTCACAACCTATTTCATCAACCAACAATATACTGGGAGTGCACAATGTGTTTTTGGAAGAAGGTGTTACCATGGAATTTGCAACGCTTAATGCCGATTTGGGGCCTATATATATAGGTAAGGATGTTGTTATTATGGAAGGTGCCTTAATAAGAGGTCCTTTTGCTATTTGCGAACATTCTTCTGTTAGAATGGGTGCTAAAGTGTATGGTCCAACCACTATTGGTCCTTATTGTAACATTGGCGGAGAGGTTAAAAATGTGGTACTTTTTGCGCATAGCAATAAAAGCCATGATGGTTTTTTGGGAAATGCCGTAATTGGTGAATGGTGTAATATGGGAGCGGATACCAATTGCTCCAACCTTAAGAATAATTATGCCGAAATCAGGCTTTGGGATTATAAAACCGAAAGTTTTGCTAGAACCGGTTTGCAGTTCTGTGGCATCATGATGGGCGATCATAGTAAATGTGGTATCAATACCATGTTTAACACGGCGACTGTTGTTGGTGTGAGCGCCAATATTTTTGGCAGTGGTTTTCCTCGTACATTTATTCCAAGTTTTAGCTGGGGAGGTGCTGCAGGAATGACAACATATCTTACTAAAAAAGCCTTTGAAGCGGCGGAGGTAGTTATGGCAAGACGTCAATTGCAACTGACCGATGAGGATAAGGCTATTTTAGAACACGTATTTGAACTTTCGAGAAAATTCAGAAGAGATTGATTGGATTAAGGGTTAAATAGTTTGTTTTTCATAGGCTTTCAAATTAGATGTTTTTTGATTTAACTAAGTTTAAACCAGTTCTAGTGTTATTGCAGAATTGAAAATAAACGCCCTTTCTACATTCGTATTATTTTCAAACATTTGTGTAACTTTGCACTTACCAATCCAGCAGAAAATATATTCACAAGTCATTCTTAAAACAGGCTTTTTTTAACACGTAAAGCCTTTTGTTTTTAAGATATCAAGATGGTATTATGAGAAAAAAAGTAGCGTTTTATACCTTGGGGTGCAAACTGAATTTTTCAGAAACTTCAACGATTGCCAGATCTTTTGAAAATGAAGGTTTTGATCGTGTAGATTTTGATGAAATGGCAGACATTTATGTGATCAATACTTGTTCGGTTACAGAAAATGCTGACAAGCGCTTTAAATCAATCGTCAAGCAGGCACAGAAAATTAATCCCAATGCGTTTGTTGCGGCCATTGGATGTTATGCCCAATTGAAGCCGCAAGAATTGGCCGATGTCAATGGGGTAGATTTGGTTCTTGGTGCTACCGAAAAATTTAAGATTACCGATTATCTGAATGATCTCTCAAAAAATGATATGGGAGAGGTGCATTCCTGTGAGATTGAAGAAGCCGATTTTTATGTTGGAAGTTATTCGCTTGGCGATAGAACACGTGCTTTTTTGAAGGTCCAGGATGGCTGTGATTATAAATGTACCTATTGCACGATTCCGTTGGCACGTGGTATTTCACGAAGTGATACGATGAAAAACGTGATTCAGAATGCTAGAGAAATTGCCGCACAAAATATTAAGGAAATTGTTCTGACCGGTGTAAATATCGGTGATTATGGAAAAGGTGAGTTTGGTAATAAAAAACACGAACATACCTTTCTAGATTTGGTAAAAGAATTAGATCAAGTAGAGGGGATTGAGCGTTTGCGTATTTCGTCTATCGAACCCAACTTATTAAAAAATGAAACTATCGACTTGGTTGCAAAATCAAGGACTTTTGTGCCTCATTTTCATATTCCATTGCAGAGTGGGAGCAATGATATTCTTAAAAAAATGAAGCGTCGTTACATGAGAGAACTCTATGTGGATCGAGTTGCTAAAATCAGAGAAGTCATGCCACATGCTTGTATAGGTGTGGACGTTATTGTAGGTTTTCCTGGCGAGACCGATGCCCATTTTTTAGATACTTACAATTTTTTAAATATGCTCGATATTTCCTATTTGCACGTATTTACGTATTCTGAACGTGAAAATACTGAAGCTGCAACAATGGAAGGTGTTGTATCTAAAAATGTCAGAGCAAAACGCAGTAAAATGCTGCGCGGTCTATCCGTTAAAAAACGTCGTGCATTTTACGAAAGCCAATTGGGAAGTACGCGTACTGTTTTGTTCGAAAATGAAAATAAAGAAGGTTATATCCATGGGTTTACTGAAAATTATGTTAAGGTAAAAGCACCTTGGAATCCTGAGCTTGCCAATACTTTACATCAAATTGAACTCACTAAAATAGGAGATGACGGCATTGTTCGGTTTGAGTTTGTTCCAGTTTTTTCTATATAAATTAGGTTCAAAAATAAACCAAGTGATTTTTATCTATGTTTTAGGTAATTTGTCCTGTTTTTTTTAGAAAATCATCTCATATCGATAGTTTTGGTCGTGTCCCTTTTCTAACGACCATTTCAATGAAGATTATATTCCGCCTGCTTTTTATCACCGCTTGTTTTATTATTAGTTTTGGTTGTTCTGACAATAACAATAAAAACCCTATTGTTGGTACTTGGGAGTTGGTGTCATGGACGGTTGATATTCCGTTTGAAATTGAAAACAAAGTGACTACAAATCTGAATTTTTTAGAAAAAACCACCTGCAAGGTCAATGAAACCTTAACTTTTGATCATCTTGGAAATGTGACTTCTGAGGATACCTTTAGTCCTAAAATTACAATTCGTTTAAAAGACGATCTATCTAATAATTATATTATCGATGAGATTTGTGCCGAAGGAATTATTGGTTTTTCTACGGAATATCTTCAAATTGATGATAAAAATATAGAGCTCAACGGTGCTAAAGGTGTCTTTACAGCCAGGGAATTAACGCTTGTTTATGCCAATGCTATTAAAATTTATAACGAGGCACTTACAGAGATTATTGATAATAAAGATCTTACTTTAGTATATTCAAAGAAATAAAAAAGTTAAAAGTACCTAAAGCGTTTGCTAATTTGTACTTAAATGCGGATTCCAACAGGAAGCATTTTTTTATACTTTCTGTTTTTTCTTATAAATCGAGCTATTTCTGGACTTGTTGGAACCACACTAATGTTGCGCTCAGAGATATTTTCAAAAACTAATGTTAAAAAATCAGATTCAAATTTTTCAGAAGTAATACATTCGGGAATACATAATTTGGTAAGAAAAATTTTTCTATCCTGAAGTGAATATTCAATTTTGGCCAAATCGTCTTGGACTTTAAGTTCGAATTGACGTAAGAAATCATTGTCAACTAGTTCTGCTGCATCAATCATAATAATATCTTTAATTTTATTTAATGGTGAGAAGTGTGTGATCGCTATTTTTATATAGCTTTGCTCGACAAATTTACGAAAATTTGCCTTAACATGCGCTATATAGATTGTTAAATCCTTAATAAGTAAATATTTAGGCGATTTTTGTGATATTTATTTGATATGTTTTATTAATTATTAAGATTAGGCTTCGCTTTGAATCAACATATGGAGAACGAAATTATTCCGGTTTATCTGATGCCTGGAATGGCTGCCAAACCCACCATTTTTGATCGGATAAAACTGCCTGAAGATCAATTTAAGATTTACTGGTTGGAATGGATGATTCCAGAGGTTGACGAGACTTTGGAAAGCTATGCCAAGCGGATGATTGCTAAGATTGAACATAAAAATCCTGTTCTTTTGGGAGTGTCGTTTGGTGGAGTTTTGGTCCAAGAAATGAGTAGGTATATGACGGTGCGAAAACTCATTGTGGTGAGCAGCATTAAATCTCGTCATGAGCTTCCCAAACGTATGAAAATAGCTAAATTTATAAGAGCTTATAAGTTTGTTCCAACACAATTGCTTTCTAATTTGGACGTTCTAAAAAAGTATGCTTTTAATGCGGCAATTTCCAAGCGGATTGATTTGTATAAAACGTATCTTGCCGTAAATGATAAACAATATTTGGATTGGTCAATTCGCGAAATGTTGCTTTGGCATCAGGAAGAAGCTATTAAAGACGCTATTTATATTCATGGCGACAAGGATGCCGTTTTCACACAATCTTGTGGTGGAAATTGTATTATTGTAAAGGGAGGAACGCATATCATGATTGTTACCAAATATAGATGGTTTAACAAACACCTTCCAGAACTAATTTTAGGTACAAATTGATTACTGTTGAATTATTTTTTTACATTTATAAAAAAGATTGAAAATGAAGATTATTAAGAATTTACTGGCCATTGTTGGTCTTGTTAGTATTTCGGGTTTATTTGTTTTTGCGGTTCAGGCGCCTCTGGATAGAGATGTGCAACCTGAACAAAAAATGATCAATGATTATAATATTTATGCGGTAAAAATCCCTGACGACCTTAATTTTGCCGGTGAAGCAATGCCTTTGTCAGACCCCGATGTTTATGAGCGTATGGACCGGGAGCTATTAGTAAATACCTATTGGCAATCTAACGGACTTTTGATGTTTAAACGCGCTCAAAAGTACTTCCCGGTTATTGAGCCTATCTTGAAAAAACATGGTATTCCGGATGATTTTAAGTATCTAGCAGTAATAGAAAGCGGATTGACCAATGCTGTTTCACCAGCGGGTGCAAGAGGAGTTTGGCAAATTATGCCTGCAACGGCACGGGAGAATGGACTCGAAGTAAATGACAATGTGGATGAGCGTTACCATTTAGAAAAATCGACTGAAATAGCTTGCAAGTATTTGTTGCAATCCAAAAAGAGTTTAGGTTCGTGGACTTTGGCGGCTGCCGCTTATAATGCTGGAAATGCAGGAATATCCAGGCGCTTAAAAGAACAGAATGTTGCAGATTATTATGATTTGCTGCTAGGTGAAGAAACAGGGCGTTATATGTTTAGAATCGTTGCTTTGAAAGAGATTATGAACAATCCTAAAACTTATGGATTCAATTTTGATGAACTTGATCTGTATTCTAATATTCCCACATTTAATGTGGTTGTGGATAAGGAAATCCCTAATTTCACAACCTTTGCCCAAGAATATGGCATCAATTATAAAATCCTTAAAATCCATAATCCGTGGTTAAGAGAAACAAAGTTGAATAATAAATCGGGTAAAAAATATATTATCGAAATTCCTGAAAAAGGATATTATCCAGCTCCATAACATTTCGCAATTAAACGATATTAAACGAAGAACCAAAATGATAATAATTGATTGTCATTTTGGTTTTTTTTTTAACTTTTTAAAGCAAATAAGTCAATAAATAAGTTATAAATAGAAGTAGAAAATCTATGTTTTTTTATG
>NZ_DATJCY010000395.1:0-9107 GCF_035577925.1 Gelidibacter sp.
AAATTGTCCGACAACATCAAAAAAGTGGGTGTTTTTGTAAATGCACCACTTGAAGATATTATTGATAAAATAGAAAAGTACAGTTTAGATCTGATCCAATTACATGGCGAGGAAACGCCTGAGTTTTGTGAAAAACTAAAAAAATATCTTATAAAAACAGATGAAAACTCTGAGATTCCTGCTTACGCAGGAATTATCAAAGTATTTTCCATTAAAGACCATTTCAATTTTGACGAATTACAGCCCTACGAATCGGTGTGCGATTATTTTTTGTTTGATACCAAAGGAAAACTCCCAGGAGGTAATGGCTACACTTTTAACTGGGAAGTATTACAAAATTATCCCTCGACCAAACCCTATTTTTTAAGTGGCGGCATTGGTTTGGAAGAAATTGAAAACATCAACTCATTCCTAAAAAGACCAGAATCCCAATATTGTCATGCGATTGACGTAAACAGTAAGTTTGAAGTAGAAGCAGGATTTAAGGATTCGGAGCAATTAGCAGTATTTAAAAATAAATTAAACTAATAAAATATGAGATTCCCGCAAAGCAGGAATAAAGATTATGACATACAACATCAACAACAAAGGTTATTATGGCGAATTTGGAGGGGCATACATTCCAGAAATGCTCTATCCCAATGTGGAAGAATTACGCCAAAACTATCTCAAAGTTATGGCCGAACCAGAATTCCAAGAAGAATTCAACGCCTTACTTAAGGATTATGTAGGCCGTCCTTCGCCACTCTATTTCGCCAAGCGATTGAGCGAAAAGTACAATACCAAGATTTACTTAAAGCGCGAAGACCTTAACCATACTGGCGCACACAAAATAAACAATACTATCGGTCAGATTTTGATGGCCAAACGTTTGGGCAAACATCGCATTATTGCCGAAACCGGTGCTGGACAACACGGTGTGGCAACAGCAACCGTTTGCGCACTCATGGGAATGGAATGCATCGTCTATATGGGCGAAATTGACATTGCCCGCCAAGCTCCCAACGTTGCCAGAATGAAAATGTTGGGCGCAAAAGTTGTTCCTGCACTTTCTGGCAGTCGTACTTTAAAAGATGCCACCAATGAAGCTATCCGCGATTGGATTAACAATCCTGTAGATACTCATTATATTATTGGCAGCGTGGTGGGTCCACATCCTTATCCAGATATGGTGGCGCGTTTTCAGGCCGTGGTTTCCGAAGAAATCCAATCACAACTTCAAGAAAAAGAAGACACTTCCCAACCCAATTATGTGGTGGCATGTGTGGGTGGTGGCAGTAATGCTGCTGGTGCTTTTTATCATTTTTTAGACAATACCAACGTCCAACTTATTGCGGCCGAAGCTGCAGGAAAAGGTGTGCACTCAGGTGAAAGTGCCGCCACATCAGTCCTTGGAAAAGTAGGTATCATCCATGGCAGTAAAACCTTATTGATGCAAACCCCTGACGGACAGATTACGGAGCCATACAGTATTTCGGCAGGATTAGATTATCCAGGTGTTGGACCTATGCATGCCCATCTTTACAAAACCGGTCGTGCGGAGTTTATAGCCATTACTGATGATGATGCCATGAATGCCGGTATGGCACTTTGCAAACTGGAAGGCATTATTCCCGCTATTGAAAGCTCGCATGCCTTAGCTGTTTTTGATCACAAAAAATTTAAACCCAATGACATTGTTGTGGTCAGTCTTTCAGGTCGTGGCGATAAGGATTTGGAAACGTATATTAGACACTTTGGGCTTTAAAATAGACAAAACCTTTGAGGTTTGAAATAACAATTAATAAGATGAGATTCTTGCCTTCGCAGGAATAAAGTTTAACTAAAAAAGAGATTCCCACCTTCGTGGGAAGTAAACATGAACAGAATCAACAAAAAACTACAGGAAAACAGCAACGACAAATTGCTCTCCATATACTTTACCGCAGGCTATCCCAACCTCAACGACACGGCAACCATCATCCAAGATCTGGAAAAAAATGGTGTTGGCATGATTGAAATCGGACTGCCGTTTAGTGATCCTTTGGCCGACGGCCCAACCATTCAGGCCAGTTCCACACAGGCCCTTAAAAACGGAATGACTACAGAAGTGCTTTTTGACCAGCTTAAAGACATTAGAAAAACAGTCCGTATTCCTTTAGTTATAATGGGCTATTTTAATCCCATCTTACAATACGGCGTGGAAGCTTTTTGCGAAAAATGTGCAGAAGTAGGAATTGACGGACTCATTATCCCCGATTTGCCTGTTGATGTCTATAACGATCAGTACAAAACCTTATTTGAAAAATATGGCATCATCAACGTGTTTTTAATAACCCCCCAAACCAGAGATGAACGTATTCGGTTTATCGATTCCATTTCCAACGGTTTTATTTACATGGTCAGTAGTGCCAGCGTTACAGGAAGCAGCTCCGGATTTGGCAATGAACAAACGGATTATTTTAAACGTATTGCCAACATGAACCTTAAAAACCCACCGATTATTGGTTTTGGAATTTCAGATCATAAAACGTTCAATCAAGCTACTCAATATGCCAAAGGCGCTATTATTGGGAGTGCTTTTATTAAACATCTCACCAATCAAGGTATTGGAAAAACAAGTGATTTTATCCAAAGAATCCTGAATCCATAAAATCAATTAAAATCGACTTGCAACTGTGGAGCATTTTAGGAATGGCACCAAGATAACTCTATTGACAAAAAACTCATTCTTCAAAGCTTATCAAAACAAATTAGAAGGCTTAATTAGGTCCAAAAAAATTGCTAAAACAGAGTGAAAATATTCTAAAAAGAGAAGAATAGACCAAAAATTTTCGATGAGATGACGAAATTGAAATATAATATTGGGAACATCTGCACGTTTTAATTCTATCAATAGTAATTTTTAAAATAATTGATTATGAAATCAAAAAAAATGATGCTTGCGAAAAGATTAATCTTCAGTGTTTTCGCAATAATTGGATTAGCAGCTTGTAGCAATGATGATGGTCCTAAAAACATGGAGGGCAATGCTAAGCTAGCCTTAAGACTTACAGATGCACCTGGAAATTATGATGCCGTCTTTATAGATGTTAAAGATGTTGAGATAAAATACAATGGCAACCAAGGAGACAGGGTACTAGGGATTGAGGGTGGTATATACAACCTTTTAGAGTTAACAGCAGGCGTGAATGTTCTTCTATTTGACAATGAAGTTCCTGCTGGGGATATTAGCCAAATAAGGTTGATTTTAGGTGATAAAAACACCGTCGTGATCGATGGGCAAACCTTGCCTCTATCTACTCCAAGTGCGCAACAGTCAGGTTTAAAAATTAAAGTCAAACAGCGTCTAGAGGCCGGTATTTTATATGATTTTATTCTCGATTTTAATGTCGATAAATCCATTGTATCACAAGGAAATGGAGAGTATAGTCTAAAACCTGTAATTAGAGCCATCACAACTGCCGAAAGCGGTGCCATTTCTGGTAAAATAGTACCTAAAGGCATATCGGCAATGGTTACTGCGACAGATGGGGATTTGGAAATAGCCTCTTATACCAACTTGGAAGGCGATTTTTTACTTAGCGGTGTGCCTGATGGAGTTTATATGGTAACCGTCCAAACGGATGTAGCTTTGGAAATTCCTCCGTTAATTATAAATAACGTAGCCGTAGTTAAAGGCAAGGTGACCTCTTTAGGCCAAATTAGTTTACAGTGATAATGAGTGCGGATTTTTTAAAATTAACTTATGTCTTTTCCACAAATTGTTTGTCCCAAAAACAGCATCCGAACTGAGATAACTAATAAAAGCATAAAAAAATCCACACTATCTCTTCCATTTTTTTAAGATAACTTTAATACACTTTACCGTTATTTTTAGTATCTTATCATTTCCTTAAATCGAAGAGATTAATCAGTAATTTAATTGCATCTTAAAACAACATCGAGACCTAAAAGCGTCAAAAATAAATCCATTTAACCTATTTCAAAATAAAACCTATTCTTACCTTTAAGCAATAGGTTTTATTATTTAAAAATAGCACATATGCCCTTAAACATTGTATTGATTGAACCAGAAATTCCTAATAACACAGGCAATATTGGCAGGTTGGCATTAGCCTCAGGCGCACGTTTACATTTGGTTAAACCCTTTGGGTTCGAAATTACTGATGCACGCCTTAAACGATCGGGATTGGATTATTGGCCGCATGTAGATATTACAATTTACGATGACACAGCTTCTTTTTTTGAACAACATCAAGATAAAAACATGGTGTTTTTATCAAGCCATGGCCACAAGGACTATTGGGACATCCCGTTTGAAGACGAATTGTTTTTAATCTTCGGAAAAGAATCTGTAGGACTTTCAAAAGAGATCATTGACAACCCTAACAACGAGTTGTATAAAATCCCACTGTTCAACTCCCATGTTCGGAGTCTCAACCTTGCCAACGCCGTGGCCATTGTAACTTATGAAGGCATCAGGGCCTTAAGATAACACCGAAAAACAATCTATTGATTACCCACACAACAGCACAACTTTTATTGAAGCATATTATGGAAGATATAGAAAACATTGAACTCACATACTTAAGTTTAGAGGATTATCAGGAATTAAAAGAGGCCATGATCGCTTCTTACATCACTATGCCCGATTTGTTCTGGCGCGAAAACCAAATCAAAAAACTGATTGATAAATTCCCTGAAGGGCAAGTGGTCATAAAGATCAACGGGCAAATAGCAGGTTGCGCCCTAAGCATCATAGTAGATTATAATAAATTTGATGCCAACCACACCTATAAAGATATCACCGGAGATTATACCTTCAGCACGCATACCGATGATGGCGATGTGCTGTATGGCATTGATGTGTTCATCAAGCCCAAATTCAGGGGGCTTCGATTGGGTCGCCGTCTTTATGATTATCGTAAGGAACTCTGCGAGCGCCTCAACTTAAAAGGAATGGCCTTTGGTGGCCGAATGCCTAACTATCACAAATATGCCGATACTTTATCGCCTAAAGAATATATTGCCAAGGTGCGAAGCAAAGAAATCCATGACCCTGTATTCAACTTTCAGATTTCTAATGACTTCCACCCTACCCGAATTTTAAAAAACTATCTGGAAGGTGACACTTCTTCAAAAGATTATGCCGTGCTCATGGAATGGCGAAATATCTATTATGAAAAAGAGTCCAAAGAACCAACGACCATCAAAAAAGTTGTGCGTTTGGGTCTGGTACAATGGCAAATGCGATTGTATAAAAATATCGATGAAATGATGCAGCACGCTGAGTTTTTTATCGATTCGGTTTCTGGATACCGTAGTGACTTTGCGTTGTTCCCTGAGTTTTTTAATGCCCCCTTAATGGCAGGAAACAATCATTTATCTACTGCAGAAGCGATTCGCGAATTGGCGAAGCACTCTGACGATATGGTACAACGATTTTCAAAACTGGCCATTTCTTACAATATCAATATCATCACAGGAAGTATGCCCGAAATAGTCGATAACAAACTGTACAACGTGGGCTATTTGTGCCGACGTGATGGCACGACCGAGCGCTTCGAAAAACTACACATTACCCCAGACGAAGCCAAAGTATGGGGCATGGTTGGTGGGAGTCAACTTAAAACTTTTGATACCGACTGTGGCAGAATCGGTGTACTTATTTGCTATGATGTAGAGTTCCCAGAGCTCAGCCGTATTATGGCCGATGAAGGTATGGATATTCTATTTGTGCCGTTTTTGACCGATACACAAAACGGATTCTCACGCGTGCGCCATTGCGCACAGGCCAGAGCCATCGAAAATGAATGCTATGTAGCCATCGCCGGCAGTGTGGGCAACTTGCCAAATGTTGAAAACATGGACATCCAATACGCACAATCTATGGTGTTTACGCCTTGCGACTTTGCATTCCCAACCAATGGCATCAAGGCTGAAGCTACGCCAAATACCGAAATGATCCTCATTGCGGATGTCGATATCGACCTTTTAAGAGAGTTGAACCAATTTGGAAGTGTGAGGAATTTAAAAGACCGCCGAAAAGATATTTTTGAACTTAAAAAGAAATAATTATGAACTATCATATCGTGATCAACAGCGTTAAAAATGTTGAAGAATTTAAAGACGCATGGACTTCAACTGATTATATTGAACTTTTGGATCAGTTTGGATTCCCAGGTGCAGAAAACTCTAAACCTGAAGAACTGGAAGAACTCCTCTTTATGGCCATTTCAGACTTTGAGGGCCATGAAGCAGCAGCTATTTTACTAGATTATAAATTATCAGAGCATTTGAATCCTAACCAAATCGATCAGATGTCGCACGATATGCTCAATGATAAAATCTCCGAAGAGTACAGCGATATTTCATTGCACCATCAGCTTTTCAATATCAATCAATTACTACATAAAGCCTACAACGGCACATTTCCAAATACTAAAGCAACGGTTATCGAATTTGAAATTACGCCAAATCAAAATATTACCAAGGAAATAGTTTTAAAAGTCCTTGATAAAACCTTGGCCCACAACAATATCATCAAACGGTTGTATGCTGACCAACTCGCAGGAAAAGAAGCTTTTGATGCTGCCGAAGCCATTGTTTGGGAACTAAAACCCACGGGCAATCAGTCTTATCTTATGACCACCTCAGAATATTGGATCAGTAGGGATGAATTTAAAGATGCCGAGTTTGATGCAGAAATTGTGGTATTTGAGAGTGATGAAGAAGATTGAGAATCCTAAAAAATAGAAACTAGACAATTAAATATAGAAATTAGGCGCCAGACAACTGAAAACTTCAAACCTTGAACTTTAAACTAGAAAACTGAAACACCAACAACAGACAGATTATTTCCGCCGCTTACGCAACATATTCAAATACATCTGCTCTACTTTAGTGCGTGCCCAAGGCGTTCGTCTTAAAAACTTTAAGCTGGACTTGACCGATGGGTCTTCGTTAAAACACTTTATTTTAATCATTGTGCCCATATATTCCCAGCCATAATGCGCCACCAATTCATTGATGATCTGTTCAAGTGTTATACCATGTAAAGGGTTATTAGGTTGCATTTTGTTTAAATGGTTTGTGGTTTATAGTTTGACATAAGACGAAATGATCTAAGACGTAAGACGGTTTTGTCCATTTTTAGTTTTCAGTTTTAGGTCAACCGTCATACGCCTACTATTGTCTAGGTTCTGTTGTCGGTTGTCGGTTGTCGGTTGTCGGTTAAAAACTTCATCATTCGTAATTCGTTATTCAACATTCTTTATTCTAAAAACTTCAACTGCTCCTGATAGCTATCGGGATCAACATATCTGCATTTAAGCCTTCACCAATGCCAAAATCTTCACTGCCTTTTCAAAATGATCCAACTTATGCGTCATAATCCACCAAGTGGCAGCTTCCATTAACAATTCAGGGTCATCATTTTTATTGGCAAAAAAAGCATAAAAAGACAACCCAACTTGAGGCCCTTTTGCGGCAATCTTTGCTTCACATACCGTAATCATTTTATTCTTTAAAACTTCTCTAATGGCCATTTCTTGTTTATGGTTTCTGATTTCTTAGCTATCGGAATTCAACTTCGATTTCAACTTCGATTTCAATTTCAACTTCGATTTCAATTTCCACCAATAACTACCCCGATCAATTCCGTCGTCTGTTCCTATCAGACCTACCCGTAGATTGATCATTCGTATTTGGTCGTTTTGTTTTTGGCTTACTGCCTGGTTTGCCACTTGGTTTATTGCCCGATCGATTATTTGGTCTGCCACTTCGTCCTTGACCTTGTTTAATAGGCTCAGTGGAGGCATTAGGGTCGGGTTCAAAACCTTCAATAATCTCTACAGGAATACGTTCCTTAATCAACTTCTCGATATCACGAAGATAAGAAGTTTCATCGGCACTCACCAATGAAATTGCTAATCCGCTTGCCCCTGCTCTTCCGGTACGTCCAATACGGTGCACATAATCTTCAGCGACATTAGGTAATTCAAAGTTGACCACGTGGGGCAACAGGGGAATATCCAATCCACGGGCTGCAATATCCGTAGCCACCAATACTCTTATCGTACCCTTTTTAAAACCGTCCAGCGCTTTGGTTCTGGCACCCTGGCTTTTGTTACCATGAATGGCCATAGCACTGATTTGGTTGCCGATGAATTTCTGTGCCAATTTGTTAGCACCATGCTTGGTTCGCGTAAAGACCAAAACCTGTTGCCAATTGCCATCTGAAATTAATTTGACCAGCAAATCCGCCTTTAAACCTTTGGCTACACGATATACCTGTTGGTCAATAGCCTCTACCGTCGTATTCTCGGGTGTAGCCTCTACCAGTACCGGATGGTTAAGGATATCATTGGCCAGCGCCTTAATATCCTTTGAAAACGTTGCCGAAAATAAAAGGTTCTGGCGTTTGGTTGGTATAATGGCCATAATTTTTTTGATATCGCGCAAAAAGCCCATATCCAACATACGGTCGGCTTCATCCAATACCAAAATCTCGACATTGGCAAGCGACAGTAAGCGTTGGTTATGCAAATCCAGTAAACGTCCCGGTGTGGCAATCAACACATCCACGCCATTGCGCAGTGTCACCACTTGTGGATTCTGGTTGACACCGCCAAAAATAACGGTGCTTCTTATATCTAAATACATACTGTACTGCCTCACGTTTTCATACACTTGTGCTGCCAATTCGCGGGTTGGTGTTAGTACCAAAGCCCGTACGGGACGGTGGCGCAAGGGCTTTCCTTCCGATAATAGTTGCAGTAAAGGCAATGTAAAACCTGCCGTTTTTCCGGTACCCGTTTGTGCCGATGCTAAAACATCTTTACCTTCTAATACTAACGGAATGGCTTTTTGTTGAATTGGTGATGGCGTTGTATAGCCTTGTTCGCTGATGGCTTTGAGTAAAGCATCAGATAATCCTAATGAGTTAAATGACATATATTGTGTTTACGAAGCAAACACTAGTACGTTAGGTCACTCCCTTTAATTTTTGCAAAGGTACAGTTAAATTAATAGCAACAGCACCATGTGATACAAAAAATGTAAAACACTCCGTGTGTATCTCTTGCAGAAGCACAGGGACGCAGAGAAAAATTCGTGTAATTAGC
>NZ_DATJCY010000396.1:0-8232 GCF_035577925.1 Gelidibacter sp.
TTAGTGTCTAAAAAACAACTCCATGAACCTCATACAACACCGGTTTACTTGGCGTAGCATCATTTTCAAAAGACGCAATTTGTAGATTTAACAAATAACTGCCATCCTTAATTTTATTGCGTACATAAATAAATTCCGTGATGGTACAATCCAATCGCCGTTGACCATAAAAATTCCAAAATGCCTTATGTGCCAACAATTTACCGCTGTCATGCTCCTTATCCACACTTGGCAAATCGATCAGCAAATGTTGAACGCCACGTTCTCTAATAAAAACCATCGCTTCCTCTGTGATATATGCCCAGTTGGAATTGGAATATTGTTGGTTTTTCTTAACTTTTGTATTTGGTAAAGTCCGAATGACCAAGGCTTCCGGATGTTTATCCTTCAATAACACCTCAATCTGCTGCTTAGAGATAATGCTGTCATCAACCTGTTTTTCAGGAACTACAGAAATCAATTCTGCCGTAAAAAAGAACTGTTTTAAATAGTTGTTGACAGAATGAAACTCTTCCGTAATATGGCCAATACACTCCGTATGTGTACCGTGTGCATGTGGATTGAACTGGATAGAATTAAAGTTGACTGAAGCACCTGCCTTAATACTTCCCGTCCAATCGCCATCCGCAACAGGTTTTATTTCTGGATTACCAATATACCAAGCGTTTACATTATCTGCCGAAGCACGTAACGGAATGGAAATATCAAGAGGTTTTGATAAATCTATTTGAAATTTTTTAGATTGGTGCTCAATGGTTGCCTTCAAGATTAATCGATTTTAAAGAGATCGGAAGCAATGCCATCACTCAAAAACTGACCTTTTTTGGTGACCAACAATTTGCCGTCTTCAAGATACAATAAATGTTCAATAATATGTTTCTCCGATTGTTCCAAAAGATAGGTTTTATAAGAATTTCCAAAATCCTGTTCTACTTTTTCCAAATTAACGCCCCAAACGGTACGTAAACCGGTCATCACATATTCGTTGTATTTATCAGTTATTGAAAGGGTTTCAATTTCTATCGGAACCACATTTTTCTCCAGAGAATTGATGTATTTTGAATTGTTCCGAACGTTCCAACCCCGATGTTTTCCATCAAAAGAATGCGCTGATGGGCCGATGCCCAAATAGGGTTTTCCTTGCCAATATGCCGAATTATTTCTACTGAAATACTCAGGTTTCCCAAAATTAGAAAGTTCATAATGTATAAATCCGGCCGCTTCCAGCTTATCGATTATAATGTGAAATTGCTCTTGCGCTAAATCATCATCCACATTTTTGATGATACCTTTTTTGATAAAACTGGCCAATGCTGTTCTCGGCTCTACCGTCAAAGCATAACACGAAATATGTGGGATATTGAACGCCAATGCTGTTTCGATATTTTGGATCCAATGCTCATTGCTCATGCCTGGAATACCATAAATCAAATCGATGGAAATATTGTCAAAACATTGTGTTGCCATTGATAAGCAGCGTTTGGCTTCTTCGGAATTGTGCGCGCGGTTCATCAATTTTAAGTCGTCTCCAAAAAAAGACTGAATACCAATAGAAAGCCGATTTATAGGCGATTGTGAAAAAGCAATGAGTTTTCCTTCAGTTAAATCATCGGGATTGGCCTCCAAAGTAATTTCAGGATTTTTAGACACCTTATAATTTTTGTAAACCACATCAAGCAACATTTGCAACGCCTCAATCGATAATAAACTTGGCGTGCCACCCCCAAAATAAATGGTTTCTACAACTTGATTTCTGAATTCGTCTTTGCGCAGTTCCAATTCCTTGGCCAATGCCACAACCAATTCATCCTTTTTCTTTAATGATGTCGAAAAATGAAAGTCGCAGTAGTGACATGCCTGTTTGCAAAATGGGATATGGATGTAGATGCCGGACATGAATTGAGATTTATGATTGATGATTTACAATTTTGGTTTTACGAAAGTAAAGAGTTATTCCACAAAGGCACAAAAAAACTCATCTGATAACCAACTATGGATAACTGAAAACCGACAACAGAAAACTACTTAACCCGATCAGCATTCTGCTTTACAAAAGCGGCCCAACCTGTATAACTTTTCCCAACTTCAATTTTGCCATCGTTATAAAAATGACAAACCGCCGCCGCCAGTCCATCCATAGAATCCAAATTTTTTGGCAAGGTTTTCAATCCTAATAGACTTTGGAGCATTTTGGCCACTTGCTCTTTGCTGGCGTTTCCGTTGCCAGTTATGGCCATTTTAATTTTACGGGGCGCATATTCGGTAATAGGCACTTCCCTACTCAATCCTGCTGCCATGGCAACACCTTGCGCTCGGCCCAACTTCAACATACTCTGAACGTTTTTTCCAAAGAAAGGCGCTTCAATAGCTATTTCGTCAGGATGATGCGTGTCAATAAGTTCAATGGTACGTTCAAAAATAAGTTTGAGTTTCAAATAATGATCGTCGTATTTTTTAAGATCCAATTCATTGAGCTGCATAAAAGACATGGTTTTACCAACCACCCTTATAAGTCCAAAACCCATAATGGTTGTTCCGGGATCAATACCTAAAATAATTTTTTCTTTAATCATTTAAGGACAATAATTACAGGTATCCAAAGAAATGGATACACCAATAGAGGCATAAATTAAATCGCCATTAAATGAAAATTGGCCCTTACTGTTGACATCAGACTTGTTTTTTGAGGAAAGCGCCAAAGCATACGAACCATCTACAAAAACCGATAATGTTTTCGATAGCCTATAATGTACTTCGACACCTGCCAACATATTGAGATAAGTAGCGCTGAGATTGGCATAATTATAATTGATATTTGCATTATTATCCACCATAGGTTTTGTAATGCTCACCCCTGGCCCCGCATGGCCTACAACACCAATGGATTCTGGCAAAAAGGTAAAAACATCCTTAAAATCATAAACTGCTTGGGCATTAATACGGGTATAATTCAATTTGAAAGGCACCGAACCCCCACCATTGGATGATCGGTTATAGCCCAAATCAAGTTTAGCACCCCAATTTCTGGAAAACATGCGTTGCACGCCCAAATTAATCGACGGAAAATTGATGTATTGGCTGTAAAAAATAGGATCATCATTATCAATTGGGTTATTGACGCCCAAAGCAACTTGTAGTTTCCATTTTTCAACCTTCAATTGTCCAAAAGTCAAGCTACTGGTCAAAAATGCCAAAACGAAAAGCCAACTCAGGTTTTGTTTTTTAAAATATGGTCTCATAAGCTAATTATCATTTAATTTGCAATTATGTCAAAGGCAATCTCCTACAAAACTAAGCAATTCTTACTTTCACTTATAAAAATAGGGCTTGTAGTTGCTGCTTTTTATTTTATTTATACAAAACTCTTCAAAAACAGCGATTTCCATTTTGATGAGTTTAAGTATAATTTGATGGAATTTAGCTCAATTTCGATGATTTCTGTTCTTTTTTTAGCGTTTTTAAGTTTTTTAAACTGGTTTATCGAAATATTAAAATGGCAGACGCTTATTAATTCTATTTCTGAAATAACACTTACAAATGCTGCCCGACAAACTTTGGGTGCACTCACGGCATCGTTATTCACACCCAATCGCATTGGCGAGTACGGTGCAAAAGCAATGTATTATCCACCTCATCACCGAAAAAAAATTATGCTGCTCAACGGTATTAGCAACAGTGTACAAATGCTAATCACCACTGTTTTTGGAGTAGTAGGTTTCTCCTATTTCACCGTGCGTTTCCAACCTCAACTAAACTATTCTACATTTTTTATTTGGCTTCTAATTATAGGATTTATTCTTTTTTCATCAGTTTATATTCTAAAAATGAAGTGGTTCAAAAAACAATTGAAGCCAATTTATAAAAGTTACACATTTTTAAAATCGATTTCTACAAAAACGCTATTTAATACGCTTCTACTTTCCTTAATGCGTTATTTAATTTTCTCTTTTCAGTTTTACTATTTACTGCTTTTGTTTGGGATTGAAATGGACTATTTTGAAGCCATGGCAATCATCTCAACCATGTATCTATTATCATCGATTATGCCTTCCATCTTTATATTTGACATTGTTATTAAAGGTGGCGTGGCCATTTATCTATTCGGTTTAATCGGTGTTTCAAAAGCAATTATTTTAACTATTTTAACACTCATGTGGCTTTCAAACTTTGTGCTTCCAAGCATCATTGGCAGTTATTTTGTCCTTAGTTTCAAACTTCCTAAAACCGTTTCATGATCTTCATTATTATAAGCATCACCGTTGTTTATCTTTTATTGATTGGAAGTTTGATTTTAGGCTTCGATCGGGTAAAACTTTTTGAATTGGGCTATTTAAAACCAAAAACAAAGTTCAGCATCATTATTCCTTTTAGAAATGAGGAGAAAAACCTACTTGCTCTTTTACAATCAATTTCAACGCTGAACTACCCGAAGAACAATTTTGAAATTATTTTTGTAGATGATGATTCTTACGATCATTCAGCGCAGATTATTGCCGATTTTTTTGTACAAAATAATGCTTTCGCCAATTCCATTTCAATAATAAAAAATATACGCACAACAAATTCGCCCAAGAAAGATGCGATCACCTTGGCTATTTCAAAAGCTAAACACGACTGGATTGTGACCACCGATGCCGATAGTAGCCTTCCAAAATATTGGTTGGACAGTCTTGATGAATGCATCCAAAAACAACAACCCGATATGATTGTTGCCCCTGTAACTTATACCAAAACCGTAGGATTTCTTGAAAACTTCCAACTGCTGGATGTTTTGAGTTTACAAGGGGCCACCATGGGAGGTTTTGGCATAAAAAAACCGTTTTTATGCAATGGTGCCAATTTCGCGTATAAAAAACAACTTTTTAAAACCGTGAATGGTTTTCAAGGAAATACAGAAATAGCAAGCGGCGACGACGTTTTTTTACTTGAAAAAGCTACTCGTCAAAAAACAACCCAAGTAACTTATTTAAAATGCAAACATGCCGTTGTGAGTTCATTTGCATTAACTTCAATTAAGGATTTAATTGAACAGCGCGTCCGTTGGGCAGCAAAATCGGGTGCGTATAAAAACCTGTTTGGCAAGTTGGCAGGATTTATCATTTTAGTCCAAAATGCACTTTTAATTTGCTGTCTTCCACTATTTGCAATTGGCATTTTGAGGCCAAAGGAATTCTTATTCATCTTTATCATCAAGTTTGGCATTGACTTCCTTTTGATCTTTAAAACCGCCAATTTCTTCGATCAAAAAAAACATTTAAAACATTACTTTTTGGCATCGTTATGCTATCCTTTTTTTAGTGTTTATGTAGCGTTTATTGCCGTGTTTAAAGGCTATAACTGGAAAGGTCGAAGTTATAGACAATAGTGTTTTTATGATTTGTCCTAATTAATGTTGATGATTACAGGCAAACTAAATTCGGTAGCCACTTGCTGACTGCGCTTAATGGCGGGATGGATTTTTGGAAGCGAATCAAAACTATGCCGCAAGATACTTTCCAATTCTGGGATTTGGGCCTGTGTTAATGCATCCATATCTATACTCTTTATTGAAAATTGGCCTGTTTTATCGATATGGATTTTTAAGATTACTGTATCGGAAATATCCTCTGTCACAATTATTTTTTGGTTTTTCAATTGCGAAGTCAATAAATCATAAAAATAATTCTCAAAACAAGCTTTCTTTTCCTGATGGGTTATAACGCCATCGCAATCAGAAAACGTCGGATACTCGTCAACATCATTCCAATTGATGGCTTGTATTTCTTCTTCCAAAAGTTGCTCTGTTGTTACTTTTTTGGATTGAAAATAATCGCATGAGGTCAGTAGGATAAAAAAAACAAGTAATAATGGCTTCATATCATGATAAGTACTGAAGCTGAAAAGTACAATTTTTTGGAGAATAAATCCACCGCAAAGTACTTCCGTCATGTATTTTATTCTAAGAACAAATGAAGCATCATTGAATTTTACAAATTTGACACTTATTAAGCTTGACAATCATACATTTAAAACAAAAAAAATGCAACTATTGAAGAATCTGTTCACAATATAGATAGCATCCAATAACATCAATCCGAAGAAAAATCATCTACACCTTCCATCGCATAATTTATTTTTTTAAATAAGAACACCCAATAGTGCACGATCCATTACACCAATAACCACCATTATGATGACATTAATTTTAAATTCCTAAAGTAAAAACCTTTACAATTAAGAAAGTTTTATCCTTTATAGCCTTGTTAATGCACTAACTTTGCTGTTCTAAATAGACAGCGCCGTTTTATAAAAAATTACGAATATAAATTTGGGCTGCTTTAAAAACGCACAGTAATGAGGTCATCAGTTTTGTTATTTATTTTGATTTTATCAACACTAAGTCTTAGTGCTCAAAATGCAATTATCATCAAATCTCCAAATGATATCCCTATAAACGATCCAAAACCTAAGATCTTTTTAGGCGGCAGCATTGATATGGGCAATGTTGAAAACTGGCAAGCTCAAATTGAAAGGCAATTGGCCGATATGAACGTGATTTTGCTTAATCCTCGAAGAGACCATTGGGACAAAACATGGAAACCCATTAGTTCTGACCCCAACTTTAAAGAACAAGTTGAGTGGGAATTAATGGCCTTGGAAGAAGCAGACATCATCATCATGTATTTTGCACCGCATTCTCAAAGTCCGATCAGTTTACTTGAGCTAGGATTATACGCCAAAACCGATAAATTAATGGTAGTTTGCCCTGAAGGCTATTGGCGAAAAGGAAATGTTGATATCCTAGCCGAAACCTACAACATCCCCATGTATGAAGATTTAAATCAACTCATAACTGCACTTAAAACACGTGTTAAAAACTAAGTTAACTATTTGAATTTGAGACCACAATATCAACGCATTAATAAAATGCACAGAGTTTAGCCATAGAAACTATTTGTTTTTGCAAATGAAGATCTTTTAAAGTGTATCGTGAAAAATTAGATAAAAAACACCTCCTGATTTTATACAACCATCCATCCACCCTCACAAAACCTTTTTGACAACAAATTCTTTTCGGAATGCCAAAGATTTATTTAGAATCCATAAATTTCTCATTTTTTAATTCCTTTATTCGTCCATTTACATAAGACACATAACTGCTTGCAGGAAATTTTTGTACAAATAACTCATACGATTTTATTTTTGAATCGATATCCTCATAATACTCATCTTTGACCTTTGCCATAACAAACGGCGCAACGTCATCTTCTCGATCTTCCTTAATGGCATTTTGAAGAGCAACGATGGATTCTTTATATTTTTTCTGTTGGTTTAAAACGGATGCCAACTTAACATATTCCGCATTTAAAGGCTTATCCATAATGCTCAAGGCTTCGGCAATCCATTCTTCTGCGGAAGCAAAATCATTGATTTCTTCGTACAATTGTCCCAAAGTATATAAGTTAGTCGCATTTTTGGGATCATAATCCACAGCGCGAATAGCATGGACAATAGCCTTTTCATATAAGGCTTGTGCCGCATAACAAAAACTCAATTTTTCATGGATAAACTGCGAATTTTCACCCAAGCCCAATAATTTCTCAAACCAAACGGATGCTTCTTTATAATCTTCTCTCCAATAATAATTGAGGGCTTTTAAATTAATAAGTTCGGTATTATTGGCATAACTTTCCAAACCTGTGTTGATGTACTTTAGCGATGCATCATGATGACGGTTGACCAAAAAATGTCTAGCTATTTTATAAATGGCTTTTTGATGGGTGGTATCAATCTCAAATGCTGAATGAAATCGGTTCATTGCCGTGGAATCACCTTGCATTTCAAAAACCAAACCGAGTTCATAATGGTAATTTGGATTTTTATAATCGAGATACACCAATTCACTCAGCAACACAGCCGCATCGTTGAGCTTTTTGCTTCTGGACAAAAGTTTGGCATAATCATATTTGATAAGTGCATTGTCAGGAAACGCATTTAATGCCTGGTCATAATTTTGTAATGCCAAATCATAATTGCCAAGCGCCATATAAGCTTTGGCCATCTTTTCATAAACCAAATCTTGCTGCTCATAGTTTTTAAAAACAGCTATAGCTTGAGAATAATTGCCATGCACATACAAGCTATCCGCGCGGTGCAAAAGCGCATCCTGAGCTTGTATGGACCATGTGACCAACGCAATAATTAAAAATGTAAAGAATTTAATCATAAAGGACTTCCAATCTGAATCAACAA
>NZ_DATJCY010000397.1:0-15397 GCF_035577925.1 Gelidibacter sp.
GAAAAAGAAGCTGTTGAACATATTTACCGTCAATTAAGAAACGCGGAGCCGCCAGATGAGGAGACTGCTCGTGGTATTATTGACAAATTATTCTTTTCTGACCAACGTTATTCTTTGGGTGAAGTAGGTCGTTATAGAATGAACAAAAAATTGGGTCTTGATATCGGAATGGATAAGCAAGTGCTTACCAAGTTGGATATCATTACCATTATCAAATATCTTATTGAGTTGATCAACTCTAAAGCCGAGATTGACGATATTGACCACCTTTCTAACCGTCGTGTGCGTACTGTGGGTGAGCAATTGTCTCAACAGTTTGGTGTTGGTCTCGCACGTATGGCTCGTACAATCCGTGAGCGTATGAACGTTCGTGATAATGAGGTGTTTACTCCAATTGATTTAATTAATGCGAAGACGTTGTCTTCAGTTATTAATTCTTTCTTTGGAACCAACCAGCTTTCTCAATTTATGGATCAAACCAATCCATTAGCTGAGATTACGCACAAACGTCGTTTATCAGCATTAGGACCTGGAGGTTTATCCAGAGAACGTGCAGGTTTTGAGGTTCGTGACGTTCACTATACACATTATGGTCGTTTATGTCCGATTGAAACCCCAGAGGGACCAAACATTGGTTTGATTTCTTCACTTTCTGTTTATGCAAAAGTTAACGGAATGGGCTTCATCGAAACCCCTTATCGCAAAATTACGGATGGCGTTGTTGATATTAAAAACGAGCCAGTTTATTTGAGTGCGGAAGAAGAGGAAGATATGCTGATTGCGCAAGCAAATATTAGAGTTGACGAAGTAGGAAAAGTTATTGAAGACAAGATTATTGCACGTCAGGAAGGCGACTTCCCGGTAATTGATCCGGCTACGGCTAACTTTACAGACGTTGCACCAAACCAAGTAGCTTCTATTTCAGCATCGTTGATTCCATTCTTGGAGCATGATGATGCTAACCGTGCTTTGATGGGATCTAACATGATGCGTCAAGCAGTGCCATTATTGCGTGTAGATGCACCAATTGTAGGAACAGGGTTAGAGCGCCAAGTAGCTTCAGATTCTAGAGTATTGATTAATGCTGAAGGAGCCGGTACGGTTGAATATGTTGATGCCAATGAAATTGTTATCAAATACGAGCGTACTGAAGAGCAAGCTATGGTAAGTTTTGAGAGCGATACTAAAACCTATCATTTAGTTAAGTTTAGAAAAACCAACCAAGGTACCTCTATTAACTTAAAGCCTATTGTAACCAAAGGTGATAAAGTTAAAAAGGGACAAGTACTTTGTGAAGGCTATGCTACGCAAAAAGGAGAACTTGCCCTTGGTCGTAACATGAAAGTGGCATTCATGCCATGGAAAGGTTACAACTTTGAGGATGCTATCGTAATTTCTGAAAAAGTTGTTCGTGATGATATCTTTACATCCATTCATATTGATGAGTATTCATTAGAAGTTCGAGATACCAAATTAGGTAACGAAGAGTTGACCAATGATATTCCTAACGTATCAGAAGAGGCTACTAAAGACTTGGATGAAAACGGTATGATCCGTATAGGTGCTGAGATTAAACCTGGTGATATCTTAATTGGTAAGATCACACCAAAAGGAGAATCTGATCCAACACCGGAAGAAAAATTATTAAGAGCAATTTTTGGAGATAAAGCCGGTGATGTGAAAGATGCTTCGTTAAAAGCGTCACCATCATTACATGGTGTTGTTATTGAGAAAAAACTGTTTGCAAGAGCAGTAAAAGATAAACGTAAGAGAGCTAAGGACAAAGAAGATATTGATGCGTTAGAAGCTGTCTACCACAGAAAATTTGAGGAGTTACAGGCCATTTTGGTTGACAAGTTATTTGTTTTGGTAAACGGAAAAACCGCACAAGGTATTTTTAATGACTTAGGAGAAGAGATCATTCCAAAAGGTAAAAAATATACCTTAAAAATGTTAAACTCTGTTGACGATTATACGCATTTAACTTCAGGAACTTGGACTACTGATGATGCCACAAATGCTTTGGTTGCCGATTTGATCCACAACTATAAGATTAAGGAAAATGACCTTCAAGGTTCATTGCGTCGTGAGAAGTTTACAATTTCTGTAGGTGATGAATTACCAGCAGGTATTATTAAACTAGCTAAAGTATATGTTGCTAAAAAACGTAAACTTAAAGTTGGAGATAAAATGGCAGGTCGTCACGGTAACAAAGGTATTGTTGCCCGTATTGTCCGTCAGGAAGATATGCCATTCTTAGAAGATGGAACTCCGGTTGATATTGTATTGAATCCACTTGGTGTACCGTCTCGTATGAATATTGGTCAGATTTATGAAACCGTTCTTGGATGGGCTGGTCAAAAATTAGGACGCACTTTTGCAACGCCTATTTTTGATGGTGCAACGTTAGATCAAATCAACGAATTGACTGATGAAGCTGGAATTCCTCGTTATGGACACACTTATTTATATGATGGTGGTACGGGCGATCGTTTTGATCAACCTGCAACGGTAGGTGTAATCTATATGTTGAAACTAGGACACATGGTTGATGACAAGATGCACTCACGTTCTATTGGACCATACTCATTAATTACACAACAGCCATTAGGTGGTAAAGCACAATTTGGAGGTCAGCGTTTTGGTGAGATGGAGGTTTGGGCACTCGAGGCTTATGGTGCTTCTGCAACCTTGCGTGAGATCTTAACAGTAAAATCTGATGATGTTATTGGTAGAGCTAAAACTTACGAAGCAATCGTTAAGGGAGAGCCGATGCCAGAACCAGGACTTCCTGAATCTTTCAACGTTTTAATGCACGAATTGAAAGGATTAGGATTGGATATTAGATTGGAAGAATAATTTGTAGAAATTAATCTATATAGGGACGGTTTTAAAACTGTCCTTATACATCAAAATAAGTTCAAACTTATTTGATACAATCGAAAAAAATTAAATTTTAATTTGTTAGTACCATAAAAAATGGCAAGAAGACAAGATAAGAATACAGTACAGAGATTTAATAAAATCTCCATTGGTTTAGCATCGCCAGAGTCTGTTTTAGCAGCATCTCGTGGTGAGGTTCTTAAACCAGAAACTATTAATTATCGAACACACAAACCAGAAAGAGATGGTTTGTTCTGTGAGCGTATTTTTGGTCCTGTAAAGGATTTTGAATGTGCTTGTGGTAAATATAAGCGCATCCGTTACAAGGGTATCGTTTGTGACCGTTGTGGTGTTGAAGTAACAGAAAAGAAAGTACGTCGTGACCGTGTAGGGCATATTAACTTGGTTGTTCCGGTGGCGCACATTTGGTATTTCCGTTCATTACCAAACAAAATTGGGTACCTTTTAGGATTGCCTTCCAAGAAATTGGATATGATTATTTATTACGAACGTTATGTCGTAATCCAATCAGGGAATGCTAAAAATGTAGATGGAGAGCCATTGCAAAAAATGGATTTCCTGACTGAAGAAGAATATTTGAGCATTCTGGAATCTCTTCCACAAGACAATCAGTATTTAGATGATAGTGATCCAAATAAATTCATTGCAAAAATGGGAGCGGAGTGCTTGATCGATTTGCTTGCAAGAATTGATTTGGCAGAATTATCTTTTGAATTGCGTCATAAAGCTAACACAGAAACGTCTAAACAACGTAAAACAGAGGCGTTAAAACGTCTTCAGGTAGTTGAAGCTTTTAGAGATTCTAATGAAAACCGTGAGAATCTTCCAGAATGGATGATCTTGAAAGCTGTACCTGTAATTCCTGCAGAATTACGTCCATTGGTGCCGTTAGATGGTGGCCGTTTTGCAACTTCTGACTTAAATGATTTATACCGTCGTGTGATTATCCGTAACAACCGTTTAAAACGTTTGGTGGAAATCAAAGCACCAGAAGTAATTTTGCGTAACGAGAAACGTATGTTGCAAGAATCAGTAGATTCATTATTGGATAACACACGTAAAGCGTCTGCAGTAAAAACGGATTCTAACAGACCATTAAAATCATTGTCTGATTCCCTTAAAGGAAAACAAGGGCGTTTCCGTCAAAACTTACTTGGTAAGCGTGTGGATTATTCAGCACGTTCGGTAATTGTCGTTGGACCAGAATTAAAGTTGTTTGAATGTGGATTGCCAAAAGATATGGCAGCGGAACTTTACAAACCATTCATCATCAGAAAACTGATTGAGCGTGGTATCGTAAAAACTGTAAAATCTGCAAAGAAAATTATAGATAGAAAAGAGCCTGTAGTTTGGGATATTTTAGAGAATGTTTTAAAAGGACATCCTGTTCTTTTAAACCGAGCTCCAACCTTACACAGACTTGGTATTCAGGCTTTCCAGCCGAAATTAATTGAAGGTAAAGCCATCCAATTGCACCCATTAGTTTGTACGGCGTTTAACGCGGATTTTGATGGTGACCAAATGGCAGTGCATTTACCTTTAGGACCAGAAGCTATTTTGGAAGCACAGTTGTTAATGTTGGCTTCTCATAATATCTTGAACCCAGCTAACGGTTCACCGGTTACTGTACCATCTCAAGACATGGTTTTAGGTCTTTATTATATGACCAAGGAGCGTAAGTCTACAGATACAGAAAAAGTAAAAGGTGAAGGTTTAACGTTCTATTCTCCAGAAGAAGTTACTATCGCTTACAACGAAAAACAAGTTGATTTAAATGCGTCTATCAAAGTAAGAGTAGAAGACTTGAATGACGAAGGCGAGTTGGTTACAAAAATTATTCAAACCACTGTTGGACGTGTTCTCTTTAATGAAACCGTACCAAGAAAAGCTGGTTTTGTGAACCAAGTATTGACCAAAAAATCCTTGAGAGATATTATTGGTGTCATTTTAAAAGTAACGTCTGTTCCTGAAACAGCTGAATTTTTAGATGAAATCAAAGATCTGGGATATAAGTTTGCTTTCCAAGGCGGTTTGTCGTTCAGTTTAGGGGATATTATTATTCCTGCTGAAAAGGAAAAAATGATTGAGAGCGCCAATGCTCAGGTTGATGGTATTATGGTCAATTACAACATGGGATTGATTACTAATAACGAACGTTATAACCAAGTTATTGATATCTGGACTTCTACTAACGCCGAATTGACCGAGTTGTCTATGAAGCGTATTCGTGAAGACAAACAGGGCTTTAACTCAGTATATATGATGCTTGACTCGGGAGCTCGTGGATCTAAAGAACAGATCCGTCAGTTGACTGGTATGCGTGGATTGATGGCAAAACCTAAAAAATCTAACGCAGGTGGTGGAGAGATTATTGAAAACCCAATTCTTTCAAACTTTAAAGAAGGGCTTTCAATTTTGGAATACTTCATTTCTACGCACGGTGCTCGTAAAGGGCTTGCGGATACAGCTCTTAAAACGGCTGATGCAGGTTACTTAACGCGTCGTTTGGTTGACGTATCCCAAGATGTGATTATCTACAGTGAAGACTGTGGTACATTAAGAGGAATTGAAGTTACGGCATTAAAGAAAAACGAAGAGGTCATTGAAAAACTTGAGGATAGAGTGGTTGGTAGAACATCATTAAATGATGTTTATGATCCATTAACTCAAGAGTTGATTATAAGTGCTGGTGAACATATTGATGAGGCAGTTGCAAAACGCATCGAAGGATCGGCATTGGATGCTATTGAGGTGCGTTCGGCATTAACATGTGAAGCTACTCAAGGTATTTGTTCAAAATGTTACGGTCGTAACCTTGCTACCGGTAAGATGGTTCAAAAAGGTGAAGCTGTTGGTGTTGTTGCCGCGCAATCTATTGGAGAGCCTGGTACTCAGTTAACATTGCGTACGTTCCACGTTGGAGGTATTGCAGGTAACATTTCCGAAGAAAATAAATTAACCGTTAAGTTTGACGGTATTGCTGAAATTGATGATCTTAAAGTTGTTAAAGGTACCGATAACAATGGCGATGCTGTTGATGTCGTAATTTCACGTACTTCAGAATTCAAATTGGTAGATGCCAATACAGGTATCACTTTAAGTACACACAACATTCCTTACGGATCGTTCATCTACTGCAAACCAGGAGATAAAGTGTCAAAAGGTGATGTGATTTGTTCATGGGATCCTTATAACGGGGTGATTATTTCTGAGTTTGCCGGTAAGGTGTCTTATGAAAATATTGAACAAGGTGTAACTTATCAAGTAGAAATTGACGAGCAAACAGGTTTCCAAGAGAAAGTAATTTCAGAATCAAGAAACAAAAAATTGATTCCAACATTGCATATCGAGGATGCTAAAGGAAATACCATTCGTTCTTATAACTTACCACTTGGTGCGCATTTGATGATTAACGATGGTGAAAAGATTAATGTAGGTAGAATTTTAGTCAAAATACCTCGTAGATCTGCTAAATCTGGTGATATTACGGGAGGTCTTCCACGTGTAACAGAGTTGTTCGAAGCACGTAACCCATCTAATCCAGCAGTAGTAAGTGAAATTGATGGCGTAGTTTCTTTCGGAAAAATCAAAAGAGGTAACCGTGAAATCATTATCGAATCTCGATTAGGTGATGTTAAAAAATACTTGGTAAAATTGTCCAGTCAAGTTCTTGTTCAGGAAAATGACTATGTCAAAGCCGGTATGCCTTTATCTGACGGATCTATTACACCAAACGATATTTTGAACATTAAAGGACCTTCTGCAGTTCAGCAATATTTAGTAAACGAAGTACAGGAAGTATATCGTTTGCAAGGTGTGAAAATTAATGATAAGCACTTTGAGGTTGTTGTTAGACAAATGATGCGTAAAGTTAGAATCATTGATTCTGGCGATACCATTTTCCTAGAAGATCAATTGGTTCATAAATCAGATTTTATTGAAGAAAACGATAAGATCTTTGGAATGAAAGTGATTGAAGATGCTGGAGATTCTAAAAATCTTAAGCCAGGACAGATTGTTACAACACGTCAGTTACGCGATGAGAACTCCATTGTAAGAAGGGAAGATGGTCAGTTGGCTGTTGCACGTGATGCACAACCGGCTACTGCAACTCCTATTTTGCAAGGGATTACAAGAGCTTCATTACAGACAAAATCATTTATTTCGGCGGCATCGTTCCAAGAAACGACCAAAGTACTTAACGAAGCTGCAGTAAGTGCTAAGATTGACTACTTAGAAGGCTTAAAAGAAAATGTTATTGTTGGACATAGAATTCCTGCAGGAACCGGAATGAGACGCTATGAGCATATCATTGTAGGTTCAAAAGAGGAGTTCAATGAAATGATGAAAGCAAAAGAAGAATTTAATTATAACTAAAAAATAATATCAAGAGACTTCGCTGTTAGTAGATAGAACTCCTAATAGCGAAGCATTCTGAAATTATTATTAAGAACGATAGAAATGAGCGATCAGAACGAAGGACCAAAACCAGGGCAAATTAATATTGAATTGGACGAGAAAATAGCTGAAGGAATCTATTCCAATTTAGCTATCATCAACCATTCGGTATCTGAATTTGTGGTTGATTTTGTTAGCATTATGCCTGGAACCCCAAAAAGCAAGGTGAAGTCACGAATTATCTTGACGCCACAACATGCAAAACGTTTGTTAAAAGCTTTGGGCGAAAATGTGAAGCGCTTTGAAAATTCTCATGGCGAAATCAAAGATTATGAGCAACCGCCAATTCCATTGAATTTTGGACCAACCGGACAAGCTTAGATCCTATCAACTTAATGTTGTTTAAACCAATAAAAAATCCCTTTGAATCTATTTTCAAAGGGATTTTTTTATACAGCCATTTTTTGGTTATGATAAAATTTTAAAGCTCCAGACGGACATTTTTTGACTTGCTCAATGATTTTGTCCGATGAAGCACCATCAATGTCAATCCACGGGATGACTGAGTTTCTAAACACATCTGAGAGCTCTCTTGCACAACGCCCAGCGTTGGTACAAACTGTTGGGTCGTAAGTAACAGTAATTTCACGGTTACTAAATTGATTGGCGTTTATTTCCATAAGTAGATCAATTTGGGGTTTCAATCTCTTTAAAGCTATAAAAATTAAAGTTGAAATTATTAAGTTTCGTTACTAAATGTATGAAAAACTAGATGAAATTCAAACTATAATATGGAATATCGGCGAATGACATGGTTTAAACCTTTTTATCCAGCTTTAAAACAAATGCTAAGTTATTAAAGGTTGATATTTCAAAAGTGAAATCTTATTTAAATTCAGACACAAAATGAAATTTAATGCTTGGATAGGTTTGTTGTGTCATTTGCAATGAAAACTGGGAATCGGCCAAAAACACCAATTGATCTTGCTTATCCTTTGCTAAATACCTGTGTTTTACCCTTAAAAATTCTTTGTATTCTGCGTTTTTTGGATCGGTCGGTTCTACCCAACAGGCTTTATAGACATTCAGGTTTTCGTAAGTACATTTTGCACCATACTCATGTTCCAAACGGTATTGGATGACTTCATATTGTAAAGCTCCTACGGTTCCTATGACTTTTCTGCCATTCAGTTCTAACGTAAATAATTGTGCAACACCTTCATCCATTAATTGGTCAATACCTTTATAAAGCTGTTTGGATTTCAACGGATCAGCATTATTGATATATCTAAAATGTTCAGGTGAAAAACTAGGGATGCCTTTGTAGTTAATAATTTCACCTTCGGTAAGTGTATCTCCAATTTTGAAATTTCCGGTGTCATGAATTCCTACAATATCGCCAGGGTAGGAGATATCTACGATTTCTTTCTTTTCGGCAAAAAATGCATTTGGACTTGAGAATTTCATTTTTTTATTATTTCTAACATGCAGATACGGTTTATTACGTTCAAACATCCCAGAAACAATCTTTATAAAAGCCAATCGGTCACGATGATTAGGATCCATATTGGCATGTATTTTAAATACAAATCCTGTAAATTCTTTTTCGTCGGGCTGCACCAATCGTTCTTCACTTTGCTTGGCTCTTGGCCGTGGTGCAATTTCTACAAAGCAATTTAACAATTCACGAACACCAAAATTGTTTAATGCCGAACCAAAAAATGCTGGCTGCTGTTGTCCGTTTAAATATTCTTCCCGATTAAATGTTGGATAAATGCCTTCAACAAGTTCAATTTCTTCGCGAAGTTTCGCTGCCGCTTTTTCACCAATCAATTGATCTATTTCTGTGGATTCTAAATCAGAAATTTCAATAGTTTCTTCAATGTTTTTTCTGCTGCTCCCACTAAAAAGATTGATGTTATTTTCCCAAAGATTATAAATACCTTTAAAATCATAGCCCATCCCAATCGGAAAACTCATCGGAACAACACTTAATCCGAGTTTTTGTTCAATTTCATCCAATAAATCAAAAGCATCGCGTCCTTCACGATCTAATTTATTGATAAATACAATCATTGGGATATTTCGCATTCTACAAACTTCAACCAATTTTTCAGTCTGTTCTTCCACACCTTTTGCAACGTCAACCACCACAATCACACTATCTACTGCGGTTAAGGTTCTAAACGTATCTTCGGCAAAATCCTTGTGTCCGGGTGTATCTAAAATATTGATTTTTGTACCTTCATATTCAAAAGCCAATACAGAAGTAGCCACCGAAATTCCTCGTTGGCGTTCAATTTCCATAAAGTCACTGGTTGCTCCTTTTTTAATTTTGTTGCTTTTAACAGCACCGGCTTCCTGAATGGCACCTCCAAATAATAGTAGTTTTTCGGTAAGTGTTGTTTTTCCGGCATCGGGATGCGCAATAATACCAAAAGTACGTCGTCTGTCTATCTCTGATTTAAAACTCATATTCTGCTTAAAATGGTTGCAAAGATACCACTATTGAAAGTAAATTTAATGGAAGACCTTAACCGTTTTTAATTTTAAGTTAACATTAGTGCTTTTTATAACTATTGTTGGTATTTTTGTAAGCTATGACTGAAGAAAAAGTAATTCTCGTTAATGAAAAAGACGAGCCGATTGGCTTAATGCCAAAAATGGAAGCGCATGAAAAAGCTTTGTTGCACCGAGCTTTTTCGGTTTTTATATTTAATAAAAAAAACGAACTGATGTTGCAGCAGCGCGCTGCACATAAATACCATTCGCCATTGCTTTGGGCAAATACCTGTTGCAGCCACCAACGTGACGGAGAGACCAATATTCAGGCGGGAAAACGACGGTTGCAGGAAGAAATGGGTTTTGTGACCGAGTTGGAAAATACGGTTTCATTTATTTATAAAGCTCCTTTTGATAATGGTTTGACCGAACATGAATTTGATCATGTGATGATTGGTAATTATGAAGATGCACCAACCATCAATCCAGAAGAAGTTGCCGATTGGAAATGGATGCCCTTAGAAGACGTGAGAAATGATATTATTAAGCGTCCGGAAATTTATACAGAATGGTTTAAAATTATTTTTGATAGATTCTATGAACATATAAACAGAGTATAACCATGATAGTAACTGTCAGCAGAAAAGCACATTTTAATGCTGCGCACCGACTTTTTAGAAAGGACTGGAGCGATGAGAAAAATGAGCAAGTATTCGGAAAATGTAGTAATCCCAATTACCATGGCCATAATTATGAATTGATCGTAAGTGTAACGGGGCGAATTGATAGGGAAACGGGATTTGTAATGGATATGAAGATTTTGAAGGATCTCATTAAAAATGAGGTTGAAGACGCTTTTGACCATAAAAATTTGAATGTTGAAGTTGAGGATTTCCAAAATTTGAATCCAACTGCAGAGAATATTGCTGTCGTTATTTATCAGAAAATAAAACCAAAACTTAAACCGTCCATCGACTTGGAGATCACACTATACGAAACTCCTCGTAATTTTGTAACATATTCAGGAAACTAGAAGAAATTATCAAAAACTAAGCACTTTGAAAAACACCTTATATCCGTTAAAATTCAGACCTATTTTAAAAGATAAAATATGGGGCGGCACAAAATTAAAAACCATTTTGCAGAAGGAGTCGTCGTTACCTAATATTGGTGAAAGTTGGGAAATAAGCGATGTTGAAGGCGATACGTCAATAGTTTCAAATGGGAATTTAGAAAATCAATCTTTAAAACAGTTGTTGCAACTTTATAAAGATGAATTGATCGGAAAAAAGAACTATGAGAAATTTGGCGATAAATTTCCTTTATTGATTAAGTTTATTGATGCCAAGCAGGATTTATCCATTCAATTGCATCCTAATGATGCATTGGCAAAAGCACGCCATAATTCGTTTGGAAAAACAGAAATGTGGTATGTTATGCAAGCCGATGAAGATTCAAATTTGATTGTCGATTTTAATCAAAAGATGACAACAGAGCTTTATCTTGAGCATCTTGAACAGAAAACACTTCCACAAATCCTTAATTTTGATAAGGTTAAAGCGGGAGATACTTATTTTATTGAAGTAGGCCGTGTGCATGCTATTGGAGCAGGAGTAATGCTTGCTGAAATTCAGCAAACAAGTGATATTACCTATCGTATTTACGATTGGGACAGAACAGATGATTTTGATAACGAGCGCGAATTGCATACGGATTTGGCTATTGATGCCATAGGATTTGATATGCCCAACAATTTTAGGGTTAAATATTCTAAAAAACCCAACCAATCCAATGAAATGGTAAGTTGTCCATACTTTACAACCAGTTATTTAAAAGTTGACCAAGAAATTCAAAAGGAGAATACGCACGATTCCTTTGTGATTTATATTTGTGTGGAAGGAGAAGCTCAGATTAAAACCGAAACTTATTCTGAAGTGATTAAAAAAGGAGAAACCTTATTGGTTCCCGCTGCGATATCTTCTTATCAAATTATTGCAAATGATGCTACATTATTGGAAGTTTACGTATAATTAAAATTATTTAATCCAATATCTAGTGCAACTAAATAATTGATTACTTTTGTAAAAATTTTAAAAATAGAAAAAATGGCAAATGTTAGAGACCTAAAAAAAGACATTAATTATGTTATAGGTGATATTATTGAAGCGGCTTATGTGTTGAATTACGCAAATTCAGGTAAGGACGCAGAAAAAGTAGAGGCAATTGTTGATGAAGCCATCAATACATTTGATGAATTGATTGAGAAAGTGAATGCGAAAGGTGTTGAAAACAAAAAAGCACACTTTAAGGCGATCAATGCTGAATTGGAAACAAAAGGTCACGCGTTGATTGAAAAAATCAACGGATTGAACTAATTTTTTTTAAAAGATTTGCATATTTAATTTTCAGGATTATATTTGCACTCTCTTTTGCCGATGTAGCTCAGCTGGCTAGAGCAGCTGATTTGTAATCAGCAGGTCGTGGGTTCGAGTCCCTCTATCGGCTCAAAAAAAGCCTCTCAATTTTTGGGAGGCTTTTTTAATAAATAGTAGTTTGTAAAATAGTATTTTGTGCTAATCTTTTTTCTTTAGCCATCCAAAAATGCCACCTTTCTTTTTCTCTTTTCTTTTTTCTTTCTTTTCAAATTTCTGTTCGTCTTTGTGATTTCCAAACAAACGTTTAAAAAATCCGTCAGCTTTTGTGGCGTTACAATCCAAGGCATCCAAAACTTCTTGCGATGTCGTTTCAAAAGATGCAGAGGTAATGCTTTTATATTTTGGATCGGCATTTAATTTTTGTAAATATTTTGCAAAAATGGGCAATGCAGAATTGGCACCTTGACCCATGCTCGTCGTGCTAAAACCAATTTGCTGATTGTCATTTCCAACCCAAGTAACAGTAATCAATTTTGGCATAATCCCAACAAACCATCCATCTTTGTTTTCTTGCGTAGTTCCTGTTTTGCCTGCAATGGCATTTTTTAATTCGTAAGTTGACCGTAACCTTGAGGCTGTTCCTTCGTTGATGGTCGCTTTCATAAATTCGAGCATGATCTGTCGTGTGTCATCGCTAAAAGCTTTATCGCTTTCTTTTTCATTCGGATTGAGATCTTTATAAGATGCGATTATATGCCCATCTTTATCTTCAATTTTGGTGATGAAAATCGGTTTTGAAGGCATACTGTTATTAACATAGGATGAATAGGCTTTCGCCATTTCAAGAAGGGTTAAGTTTGATGTTCCCAAAGCAATGGAAGGAACAGCTTCTATAGTGCTTTGAATGCCCATTTTTTTGGCCTGCTCAATCACCTTTTCAATTCCAGTTTCATAAAGCACTTTTACAGCAATGGTATTTACCGAGTTGCTAAGTGCCATTTGGAGTGAGTAATTTTCGTCCTCAATATCCCCAGTATTTGTAGGACGCCAGTTGTTGACATCGGTATACGTGATTGCCTTGACGGGAAAATAGGTGCATGGTGCCATTCCGTTTTCTATGGCAGCAGTATATACTATAGGTTTAAATGTTGAGCCTACTTGACGCTTGCTTTGTACAATATGATCATATTGAAAAAAACTATAATCAATACCGCCAACATAAGCTTTTATTGCTCCGGTCAAAGGATCTAAAGAAACCAATCCGGCATTAAGAAATTTAGAGTAATATTCTAAACTGTCTAAGGTTGACATGGATTTTACAGTAGTTTCATCCCAAGAAAACAAATCGGTGGGTTGTTCTTTTTTTAGGGAATCTTCAATGGCTTTGTCAGATAGTCCTTGAGATTTATATTTTTGATAGCTTTTTAAACGTTTTTTGGCAGCTTCAAACGCTGGTTTTCCTTTCAGCCATGGCGCATTTTGTCCGTATGCTTTTTCAAATTGACGTTGCAAATCGGTCATGTGTTCTTTCATTGCAGTTTCGGCATAACGTTGCATGGTATTGTCTAAAGTGGTCTCGATTTTTAAGCCGTCATGGTAAATATTATACATTTCGCCATTAGGTTTAAGGTACTTTTCCAGTTTTAAAATACTGTCCAATTGTTTTTTTACCTGTGCTCTAAAATATGGTGCCAAACCATCATTTGGCGAATAATTTTGATAATCGATGACAATATGTTCAGTTATCGCTTTTTCAGCTTGTTCATCAGTGATGAAACCGTATTTTTTCATCTGTTGGACGACCACATTTTTTCTGATATGTGATTTTTCAGGATAACGCCTAGGATTATAGCTTGTATTGGCTTTAAGTGATCCGATTAAAGTAGCGGATTGTACCAAAGTCAAATCTTTGGTGTGGGAATTGAAAAATTTTTCGGAGGCACTTTCAATCCCATAGGTGTTATCAGGAAAAGGAACCGTGTTGAGATATAAGGTCAGAATTTCTTCCTTGGAATAAAGTTTTTCTATGCGTTTGGCAACAATACTTTCTTTAATTTTATTGATTACAAGGCCTCCAAAGCCATGATTTTTTCTTCCGAATAAGTTTTTTGCAAGCTGTAGCGTTATGGTACTTCCGCCACCGGATGAATCATCAGACATCAGGATACTTTTAAAAAACACGCGAAATAAACTTTTATTATCCACACCATTGTGTTCATAGAATCGCACATCTTCCGTAGCAATCAAGGCATCAATTAAATGTTGAGGAAAATTGGAGTAGTTGATGGACTGACGATCATAAACATAAATCTTTCCAATCAAATCATTATTAGCATCCAGAATTTGTGTAGCCTGACTTTGTTTGAGTAGCGTAAGTTCTTCTTTATTTGGGATTTTTCCCCAAAGTCCAAAATAGATACTTGCATAGAAACCTATAAAAAGAGCCAAAAGAACAGCTATACCGAAGCTTAATCTTTTGGCCCATTTAAGAAGTTTAACTTTTTTAGCGTTCATATTTTAAATGTCTTTATGATGTAACGCATATTTTTGATAGGTATTTCAATTGGTTTGAGGTAACTACATATCGCGATTGAAAAAGTTGGAGTTTATTCTTTTTTTCGTTGATCAATCAACTTTTGTAATTCCTTTCCGTATTTAGATGATTGGATTGGTGGCGTTAAGGCATTATTTATAGTATCCAAATACTTGATATTTGCATCAGGAATTTCTGACAAAGCTAAATATGGGGCGATTTCGCTGTCTTTATTGTTAATTGCAAAATTGATCGTGTACAAATATCTTCGGATGATAAGATTGTCTTGAGCCTTTAAAACCGAATCGATTCGAACGGAATCTTGATCTTTTTGAGCTTCTAGATTTGACATGATCAATTCGAGATTTTTGTCTTGGAATCGAGACATAATCGCTTTATATTCTTCTAGTTTTTGTTGTTGTTTTGAACCTGTGATTTTTGCATCTATAAAGAAATTTTTGAGAGTGGTCTGGATTTCTGTAATGCCTTGGTCAGCAAAAAAAGGAATCAATTCAACCTGTTCATCTTGTTTGTCCAGTTTTAGATAAAGTACTTCCGGGCTATCTAAATAAGTATGAAGTTCAAATTGCGAATTCCCGTTAATTTTCATTGAATCTATAGATACGAGTAAGGTGTCTTCAATTTTTTGAAGATAAACGGTTCCCTTTTTTAAATCTTTAACGTT
>NZ_DATJCY010000398.1:0-11770 GCF_035577925.1 Gelidibacter sp.
GACTTCCGAAAAATTGGAAATTGATGACATTCCTTTTATCAGCAATAATCCAAAACCCAGAAGAGACGAAGCGTTGGAATATTACCGACGTGTGGCGTTTTCCAATCATCTAAATATTCATTTATATGAGGAAGTGATGAGCATCAACAAAAAAGATCATATTTTTACAGTCACTTCTTCCAAAACAGAATATCAAACAGAAAAGGTCATCATCGCTTCTGGATTTTATGACATTCCAAAATTATTAGATGTTCCGGGAGAAAATCTGCCAAAAGTAACGCATTATTATAATGAAGCCCATCCGTATGCATTGCAAAATGTAGTGGTGGTTGGCGCCAGCAATTCGGCGGTTGATGCGGCACTCGAAATTTGGCGCAAAGGTGGAAAAGTGACCATGGTTATCAGAGGATCAGAAATTGGAGATCGTGTAAAATACTGGGTAAAACCAGATATTATCAACAGAATTACTGAAGGAAGTATTGCCGCTTATTTTGATTCTGAAATCGTTGACATCACAGAAAAAGACATCACCATTACAACACCAAATGGCAAAATCACCTTAACAAATGATTTTGTGGTGGCGTTGACAGGTTATCAACCCAATTTTAAATTCCTCACTGATTCAGGAATCCAGCTGTCCGATGATGCTGCACGTTTACCGCAATATGACCAAGATACTATGGAAACCAATATTCCTGGATTATATTTGGCTGGCGTAATTTGCGGCGGCATGGAAACCCATAAATGGTTTATTGAAAACTCAAGGATACACGCCAAATTGATTGCCGAACATATTGATACTACAAATCTGTAAATAAAAAATAACTTATGGAACAATGGGAAAAATTGCCTGTATTTCAAAAGGCAAGGGAAATTATGGACCTTGTAGGTTCTATCATTGATTCCGTTGAAAAAACGGATATTGAATTTAGTAATCCTATTGAAGCTGAAATGATTCAACATAATCTCAAATACATGGGTATTAACGCTTCTACAATTCCGGCTAAAATTGCTGGTGCTTCCTCTGAAGACATGCTGTATGACATTAGAATGGAAAATGCGGCCATTATCAGAAAAGCTGCGAGAGAGCTGATTACAGATGCCCGAGGCCTAGAAATGCACGGCTATCCAGATACCGAGTATTTAGATCTGTTAAGAAATGAAGTCGAGGAATTTAGAATATTATTTGCCGAATGGGTAAAAACCTTTGATTGTTGGAACTATATTATTGACCGTTGGGGACTTTTTAATCCGCCAGGAGTCCATTATGACGATGTGGATCCTGATGATGACATCCCATTCGATTTTGACAATTTTGATGGCTTTGACGATCTTTAAGATCAAATGCTATTATTTTATCGGTTTTACTTCATTGTATTTTATAACATGTGATAAAACAATTTGGGTTTTGGTCTCGCCATAAACGATAAGCTGATCAATGAAGCTTTCCAAATGTTTTTGGTTTTTAAGTGCCACTTCCATGACAATATTCTCATTGCCAGTTATCCGATAGCAATTCAAAACCTCTTCATAGGTTTTTACCTTTTCCAAAAACGGTTTCAGCATGCCCATAAATGCTCTTAAGGTGATGATGGCCTTAAGTTGATAACCCGCTTCAAAAGGCGATACAAAAGCGTGATAGCCCTGAATAAGCCCAGCATCTTCCATCTTTTTTATACGTTCGGAAACAGCTGGAGAACTGATGCCAACCTGTCGACCAATTTCTGCATTGGACTGACGAGCGTTGTTTTGTAAACACTTCAAAATCTTCCAGTTAAGTGCATCTATGTTCATCTAAAGAAAATTAACTATAAAACCTTAATTATTAAACCAAATATACGATTTTACTTTAATATCAATTGTAACAGGTGCAATTTTGTCACTAAATTTGATAAAATCATTTTAGTAAAATGTTGTACCCAATCCCATCTCACTTATCGGATTTGCCTATTTATAAAAAGGCAATGGAAATCATTATCCTATCACGAAGCATTTCTACCTATTTAAATCAAGATTTGTCTTATTTAAATCCGGATGGTTCTGAGGATGAAAACATCTATTTTTCTGGAGATATTGTACAACAATCCTCGTCATTGGCTCCTGAAATTGTCAATGCCGAAATAGAACGGCATTCCGATAAAAAATACAAGCACTTTGCTTCATTGGAGCGTTTAACAGTAATGCTGTACAATAATTGCAAACGTTTAGAAAAAAGCCACAGTAATGGCAGAGATTATCTTCCTATTTTAAGAAGTGAATTGCGGAAATTTAGAAGGTTACAGCATACTTGGATGATGACTTTGTGATATAAATTAGGTGAAATAAATTCTGAATTCCATATAAACCGGATCAATTACAAACCTTACAATTTTCCCTTTCCTGAATTTCGCCCACCAAATAACCATCATCATTGATTTTAAAATTACAGCAGTTTACAAAACCTTGTGCAATAAGTTTTCTTGCACGTTGAATCTGCGATTTTACGGTAGATAAAGGTAAGCCTAATTGTTCCGAAATTTGAGCTTGTTTCAAACCTTGGATATCAGCTAAAATCAAAGGATTTCTGTATTTTTTAGGCAATGCTTTAATGATGCCATCTAAACAATCTGCTCTGGTATGTTCGGGATGGGGTATTTCAAAATCAATAAAATCATCAGCAATTGAATGGTTAAGACTATTGTTTCTAAAATAATCCATAACAGTATAGCGCGCAATAGAAAACACCCAAGGTTTTAATTTATCGGCATCTTTTAAAGTATTCAATTTGGTATGGATCTTAATAAAAGTTTCCTGAAGCAAATCATCAGCAATACCAGCATCGTTCACTTTAGCCACAATAAAACGCTTAATATCTTGTGCATATAAATCCCAAACGGTTTTAGTTTTCATAAAAATCCATTAAAAAGGAGCCTATTTTAGTATAAAATTACTAAAATAGACTCCCATCAGTAACATTTTAAATTAAGCTTAACAGTTACAATTGGCACACGTACAGTTCTCGCAAGTACAAGCAGCACAATTTCCTGTTTTACAGTTGTCACAATTGCAGGTACATTCTATATTTTTCATGATGTATATATTTTAAAGTTCATCCAATAGACGTGAAAAGATTAAAAAAGACGCACTTTATGTGAATTATTTTTGATTTTAGAATGGTAAGGCATTAAAATAATTTTGTTGGTTTCTTATATACTTGTAACCCAAACCTAATTTTTAAATCAAAACATATTAGAACTCATTTATTTACAAAATGGCTGCCCACAAGTTTGTCGGCATAATGGATTCCATTTGTGGCTTTATTTGTAAATTTGTAAAACAATATTTTTGGATTATGGTGGCAAATTTATTTCAAGAAAGTCCATTTAGAACTTTAATTTCTTTTCATAAACTTATCGATCAACTCGGAGTTATTGCGTCAACCGAAGTTGGATATCGGGCTGATTATGCAAAAGCACTATTGGCCGAAGTTGCTAAGTATCCCGAATTGACAAATGGCATTGAAAACCATCAGTTAATCGAAACTCACAAAGAACTAATCAAAAATCTACTTTCTGATTTGTTTCCATCTGCTTTAACTAAAAACGAAATTAAAGCGGTCACCATACCTTTTCAAAATTTCACTTTTAATTACACGCAGCGGTTTGTTAATATATTGGATGACGCTGGTTTAGACTTTAAATTCATGATTCGTGATTTTAATGAAGATCAGTTTTTTATCAATAATTGCTGTCTTATTTTACAAAACTATTACCATCAGGATATCGATTTTAACTGGCCTTTATTTTATGACATTCCAACGAAAGACGGTATCACAAAATATTATAGAATTTTATATAATGGCGATTTTTTAGAAATTATTCCAACAGAAAATGCCGTTAAATTAAGTCAAGAAGATATAAACTTACTGATTGACAACTATAACGACATTGAACTTTGGAAAGAAAAATTCCCTAAAAAAAGCTGGATTTTAAAAGGTTTTGCCATTATTTCTTTATATGATGCCACAACAGAAAAAGCCATATCTAACTTAAAAACCAACCTATTAAAACCTGAAATCACACAAATGACTTCAGAAGTGACTATTGAAAACATTTTTAAATCCATCTTCAATTTATCACATCTTAAAATTGGTTTTGCATTTTATAATGCTGAACAAGATTCGTTTTACAGACCAAATTACGGAAAAGCCACTAAAAGTTATATCTTAATACCAGGACAAAAAACCGATTGCAGCAGCGGTATTCTGGGTTGTGCATTTAAGGAGCTTTTAGAAAAAAAAGAGCCATTTGTAATTTCTGATATCGAAAAATTCAAAACAAAACCAGAGCATCTTCCACTGGCGCAACATTTATTGGATCAAAATATTAAGAGTTGTATTTTTGCTCCGGTAGTAAAAAACGGTGAACTTCTAGGCATTATTGAACTTATGTCTTCCATACCTCGTGCTCTTAACCATGTCAATGCCCAAAAATTAGATCTGGTCCTTCCCTATTTAGTAGATACTTTAGAACGCTACAATACAGAAAAACTAAATCAGATTGAAGCCATTATCCAGCGGGAATACACAACCATACACCCTAGTATTTATTGGAAATTCAAACAAGAAGCGGAAAAATATCTGCAAACCATTCATAATAAAGATTATATATTCAAAGAGATTACCTTTAAAGAGGTATATTCTATGTATGGTCAAATAGATATAAAAAACTCATCAGTCCACAGAAATTATGCCATCAAAAAAGATCTAAAATTACAGATAGAACTCTTATTGGAAATTTTAGAATCACAAAATGAAGAAAGCAATTTATTGCTGATAGAACAACGCAAATTTGAATTGCAATCTTATGCCAAGGCATTGGATTTCCCTCTAAAAACAGATTTTGAACAGCAAATACATAATTATATCGCTTTAGAAATCAATCCAATTATAAAAAAATCTAAAAGTAATTCGGAACTTTTGTCTTTAGAGCATTTATACGCACAACAATTAGATGAAAAAACAGGGTTATTTTATCAAGAACGCCATAAATTAGATCAATCCATTGCAATTATAAATAAGAAATTAGCTGAAATTCTTGATGAACGTCAAATTGAAGCACAGCAAATTTTCCCACATTACTATGAGCGTTTTAAAACCGATGGCGTAGAACATAATATATACATTGGCGCCTCTGTAACGCCCAAACATAACTTTGACGTTATTTACCTGCACAACTTGCGCTTATGGCAACTACAAACGCTTTGCGAAATGGAATATGAACACCACAAACTCAAAGCCTCACTACCTTATAAACTAGATGTGACGGGTTTAATTCTGGTGTTTGGTTCACCTATTTCAATTCGATTCCGGATGGACGAAAAACGTTTTGATGTTGATGGTGCTTATAATGCGCGTTATGAAATTGTAAAAAAACGTATTGATAAGGCACTCATTAAAGGCAGTACAAAACGTATTGTCGAGGAAGAAAAAATAACGATTGTCTATTCATATATTGAAGATGAACACGAATATTTAAAATACATTAAATACCTGCAGTTTAAAAACATTATAGATCAACCGATTGAGCAATTTGAAATCGAAGAGGTGCAAGGTATTTCAGGATTAAAAGCTATTAGGATAAAAGTCAACCATAACCTCGAAACCCCTCAGCAAACGGTAAATTATCAGGATTTATTGAAAACCTTGACTTTATAAAAACTTATAAAACTCCCTTAAAAGCTAAAACAAACGCGATAACCGTACTGATAATACCAATCATAAATATGTTATATGAATGGCGCAGTAATCGGTATTTTTTCTCAAGCACAATTCCCAGGTAATATAAATCCTTGATCATGGTATTATACATATAATCACCGTTCTTAAGCATTTCTTCCATGGCCCATTGGTACTCTGCCAATGGCATTTTATAAAAATTTCCAAAAAAGAGTAAGTTCACCTTTTTATCTTCAATATCTTGACGTGAAAATACCCCTTTGGTCACTTTGGGGCGCGTTGCCAAAATAGCGCTGATAATGGTAATCACACTAGAAAGCATCATCACAAAAGTGGGCAACACCAAATGGGCATTTTTTGGGCCATCTAATTTTGGAATAATGGTAGAAAGAGCAATAGAAATAATTATGGCATTGACGGACAATAAAATATTGGCTTTACTATCTGCAATACCACTCAGCCGTGTGTGGTTGGCAAGCGTCACCCTAAAAACGGTATCTATAGCACGACTGGACTTTATTTTGACCGCTTTAACTTTTTCATTAGGCATTTCAATAGCCTTATTATCTGTAATGGCATCCATCTCATTATTCATCTTCAATTGTTGTAAGTTTTTTTCTAACTTCAAAATATTAGCTTGTTTTAGCGGGGTCCATTCGCGCTTGGCATAGTCGGTGTAAAACTCATGAAAATGGGTTAAAAACTTATGGTTTTCGCGTCCCCATTCTTCATCTGTAAATTGAATTTTTTCAGTACCTGCCCACTCTTCCCTTAATTGCTCGCAAGTAGAACAATAATCTTCATCTATCAAATTGATAAAATCGGCATCCTTAATTATTTTTTCGAGTTGTGTTTGCGGAACGGCATCCTTCTTTGTGACCAAAATCAATTGCACAACTTCAGCAATAAACGCTTCTGACTGTCCTTCTAATAATAAAAATTGACGAGCTATCTCGGCGCTTCGCTCCTCATGGTCGTTACGGCCATCTAAATAACCCACATCATGGAATAAAGCAGAAACCAAAAGTACTTCCATCGCCTTTTTATCAATATTCTCAATTTCTCCAAGCGTTCTAGAAGCATCTACAACGGCCATAGTATGCGAAAGATTATGATAAGTATATGACGAGGATAACTTATCTTTGAATAAATTACTGACAAATTCTTTTGATTTGTTTACGAGACTCATTTCTTCATTCATTTTACTAAAATATGAAATTGTTTTCACTGTCACCTTTTACTAACATAATTAAAGCAATTTTAGTATTTAGCGGCTTGGCTTTTCTTTCTTCTTCATGTGCAACACAACATGCTCAATATGGAAAAAACGTCAAAAACCTTGCAGCAAACGCAACAACCGATTCGACAAAAATAAGTCATACCTTTTATCTTATTGGAGATGCAGGAAATGCACATCAACCACATTCAAAAAAAATATTACATCTTCTAAACCAACGTTTACAATCGGCCACCAAAGATGCTACACTTTTGTTTTTAGGCGATAATATTTATCCCATAGGTTTTGAAGCTGACAAAGCAGAAGAAGCTCAATTAAAATTGACCAATCAATTGAATATTTCAAAAGGCTTTAAAGGACGTACTGTTTTTATTCCCGGCAATCACGATTGGTATAGCGGATTGGATGGTTTGACACGACAGGCCAATTTTGTAACTGATTATCTAAAGGACAAAAAAGCATTTTTACCGCGAAATAACTGCGCCATTGAGGATTTAAAGCTACATGACGATATTACACTGATCACTATTGACAGCGAATGGTTTTTAGAAGATTGGGACAAACATGTTGGCATTAATGAAAATTGTGCCATTAAAACCCGTGAACAATTTTTTGATGAATTTGAAAGTTTGCTGAAAAAAAATCAGAATAAAACCGTGATCATTGCCATGCACCATCCACTTATGAGCAATGGCACACATGGCGGGCAGTTTTCTGTTGCGAAACAATTATTCCCGTTAGAACAAAAAATTCCCTTACCTGTTATCGGCTCGATCATTAATCTTTTACGAAAAACCACCGGTGCGAGTCCACAAGATTTACAAAACAAAGTGTATAGCGATTATGCAAAACGCTTAAAAACATTAATTTCAGATCAAGATAATGTGATTGTTGTGTCCGGCCACGACCATAATTTACAATACATTAAAAAAGATGGCGTGCATCAAATTATTAGTGGCGCAGGATCCAAATCAGAAGCTGCAAAAGCTGTCAATCCCAATGATTTTACTTATGGCAATAATGGTTACGCAACTTTGGACATATACAAAGACGGTGCGGCAACTGTGCGCTTTTATGGAAGCAAAGATGACAAAGAACTACTTTTATTTGAACATCGCATTTTAGAACCAACCAAAGATTTTGACACCAGTACTTTGGATCAAAAATTTCCAAATACAACCAAAAGCAGTATATATTCAGATAAAATGACCAAAAAAAGCTGGATCCATAACTTACTTTTCGGAAAACATTACCGTCCGTATTACAGCTTAGAAATTGAAGCCCAAACTGCAACGCTCGATACGTTGTTCGGCGGTCTTACTCCGGTTCGTGCTGGTGGTGGCCATCAATCTAAATCTTTACGCTTAAAAGATGCCAATGGCCGCGAATATGTGATGCGCGCACTCAAAAAAAGTGCAACGCGTTTTCTGCAATCGGTTGCTTTTAAAGATCAAAATGTCGCCCATCAGTTTGAAGATACTTATGCCGAAGATTTTATTTTAGATTTTTACACCACAGCGCACCCTTATTTACCTTTTGCCGTCGGTCACTTAGCTGCGCCACTCCATATTCCACACACCAACCCGAAATTATATTTTATCCCTAAACACGCTGCTTTAAACACTTTTAATGACAATTACGGTGATGAACTTTATATGATTGAAGAACGTGTAGCAAGCAGCCAAGTTGATGTATCGAGTTTTGGCGAAAACCCGGATGAAATTATCAGCACTTTGGACATGATGGAAAAACTTCGAAAAAACGCCAAACATCAAGTGGACGAAACCGCTTACATTCGGGCAAGACTTTTTGATATGCTTATTGGCGATTGGGACCGGCACGATGATCAATGGCGATGGGCAAGATATAAAAACCAAGACGGCTCTATTTACAAGCCCATACCTCGAGATCGAGATCAAGCCTTCACAAAATATGATGGCGCTGCACTTTGGATTATCATGAGCCTTCCGGATTTGCGCCACATGAAAACCTTTAGTGAGAAACAACCCAATCTAAAATGGCTAAACCGCGAACCGTATCCACTAGATTTGGCATTTTTAAAAACAGCAACAGTAGACGATTGGTTGGAACAAGTCCAATACATCCAAAGTCATCTTTCTGACGAAAATATCCATTCGGCATTTGAACAGCTGCCCAACGAAATTAAAGATGCTACGTTACATCAGATTAAAATCAATTTAATGAAACGTCGGGACCAATTACAATCTTATGCTTCTGATTATTATAAAACTCTTCAACGCACGGTAATGCTTGTTGGCACTGAAAAAAAAGACAGATTTGTATTCAACCGAAAAACTAAAAATACTATTGAATTACAAGTATTTCACCATGATAAATCTGAAGACATTTTAGAATACACACGGGAATTCAACGCTAAAGAAACCAAACATTTATGGGTTTACGGCATAGATGATGACGATGAATTTGAAGTTTATGGCAACCCTAATTCCAAAATTAAAATCAAACTTATTGGTGGCTTAGGAGAAGATACTTATAAAATTGAAAACGGAAAAAACGTTACAATTTACGATTTCAATTCCCAAAAAAATAATTTGGAAATCGATAACAAAACGACCACATCCTTAACTGATGATTACGAAATACAGCTGTATGATTTTCAAAAGCCAAAATACAATTACTTCACAGCACTCCCAACCTTAGGCTACAATCCGGATGACAACGTAAAGATTGGTGCCAACTTAAACTATACCGTAAATGGATTTAAGCGCAAACCTTACACTCAAAAACATGAGTTCCAAACCAATTATTATTCTGGAACCAACGGTATCGAACTCATTTATGATGCCCATTTTCCAGAATTGTTTGGAAAACTAGACCTAAACCTCATCGGATTGTTTACCACGCCCAATTTTACCATGAATTACTTCGGATTAGGCAATGAAACGGTAAATGAAGATAAAGTTTATGGCATGAATTACAACCGTGTTCGGATCGAACAGTTAAAAGCTGGAGGTGCTTTAACCAAAGTAGGACGTCATGGCAGCAAGTTGACTCTTCAGGCCATTTTAGAACAATATAAGGTGGAAGCTACCAGTAATCGGTTTATCAGCGAGCCAAACAGTATCAACACTTCGGTTTTTGACAACCAATTATACGCCAATACACAGGTAAAATACAGCTTTATAAACCACGATTTTCACGCCTTGCCAACGCTCGGAATTAACTTCAGTATGGCTGGCAATTGGATCAACGATCTTAAAAATAGTGACAATAGCTTTTTAACTTTTGAAGGTAATCTAGGTTTTGTGCACGCTTTAGATGCTGAAGGTACTTTTGTATTGGCAACCAATATGAAAGGAAAAATCATTTCCAATTCTGATTATCAATTTTATCAAGCCGCTTCTTTGGGAGGCGATTTTGACCTTCGCGGATTTAGGGACAATCGATTTTTAGGAGATGCTTATTTCAGCCAAAGTACCGACTTAAGATGGAGTTTGGGTAAATTGAGACAAAGTGTCGCCCCCATATCTTACGGTTTTTTAGTAGGTTTTGATTATGGTAAAGTCTGGATCAAAAATGAAGATTCAAACCGTTGGCACCATGATTTTGGAGGCGGTTTATGGCTTAATGCCGTAAAAATGTTTACTGCGCGATTGACCTATTTTAAATCTCCGGAAGATCGTGCGCGAATTGCCTTTGGACTGGGCTTCAGCTTTTAATCGTTAAGACGGTATTGGTACAACTTACCTCCACTTCTTTTGTTGCGCTCATCGGCAATTAAAATAGTGTGCTGGTCTTTGAAAACGACCCCTTCTTTTTGCGAAAAATGATTCAAATCAATATCTCTGCGCTTACCTTCCAAAAAATTATCAGCCTTAAAATCTTGGAATAAAATAAGTTTACTCTGAGTTAAAATAGGAATCTTATCCTTTTTCGGACTTAAAGCCACGCTGGTTACGGCACAACGATTATAGTTGGTACAGGTTTTAAAAGTTCCTACCAATTGCGCTTTATGGACTCCTGAAAGGTTCGGAATTTGATAGACGAAAGTAGTGCCATCAAAGTTTTTACTTCTGTTTTTAGTGAACAGATAGAAATGCTCTTGAAACTCAAAAAAACCTTCAACATCATAATAGCGTTCTTCTTTACTTGGCGGAAACTCCGTTTGTTCAGGATATGAGAATTCAATTTTATAAGCACTGTAAGCAACGTTGTTTTGCAACTCCGATTGCTCCACTTTATAAATACACAAGTCCATCCTTTCGTTAGCATTATTTCCAAAATCACCAATGTAAATATCCCCAGATGCTGAGGTGGTGATATCTTCCCAATCCCGATTGGTCGCATTTGCAATAGTCAAAGATTTCTCATGACTGCCATCCAATTTAAACCCATAGATTTCATTGCTATTCCCTCGATCTTGAAGTGCCCAAAGTATTTTAGAATCATCACTATAAGTTATTCCAGAAACTTCATTGAGATCTTTTGGAAAATCAAACAGCTCCTCCAAGTCAGAAGAATTCATTTGACAAGAACCCATCAAAACAATAATAAAAAACGTAAAATAATATTTCATGGGTTTTTTAATAACAAAGACAATGTTTTCTGTTTCTAAAATCTAAACTATTAGGATGAGATCTATGGCAGGCATAATTTAATTATAAAAATGGCTTAATAGATATAAAAAATGTACTAGTGGTTTTTCCTTCCGTCAAAAATCTTTATCTAAATATTTTAAAAAACCATCTAATTAAAATATAAGATTCCTAAAATAGCAAATTTTAAACTGACCTCAAACAACTACACAACAACCTATTTAAAAATAGATCATAAAT
>NZ_DATJCY010000399.1:0-1769 GCF_035577925.1 Gelidibacter sp.
ATGGATACGAAGAGACAAAAGACTTTATTTCAGAAGATATTTTTTCTTGCTTGAATATTGATATGATATTGTCCGTATTTAGAACTTCTTTTACAGGCAATTCTTTTCTATTAAAATTACAGCTTATCAATAATAATATAACTAAAAAATATTTCATTAGTGTTCAGTTTTTCATCGAATTAATGGTTTAGCATCTAAAAATTACCCGCATAGGAGTCTAATCAAAAAACGAACTATAACTATGCATTTTATATAATTGATAATGTCCCTCGGAATTCTTTTTAAAATGATATAAATCAAGTTCACCTTTTCTCTTGAACAAAGAGTCCCCCACTTTAACATTACCATCTTCCTTCACGACGTACAAGTCAAGTAAATAAGATTGTCCATCGTTTAACTTTACTTTCGCATCCCTTTTCCCGCCGTAATAGGATACTTTTTGGACCACTCCATTAAAATTTTGGCTTAATGCCAATCGCTTACTCCTAATCCCTAGAAAAACGACTATGGCCGAAAACAAAACTAAAATTATTAAAGAAAACAGGTTATATTTTTTATTCATTTTGAAATCAATTTGGATATACTATCAATGTTAGCTATTGGGTTTTATTTACGGAATTAGTTGATTAAATAGCTCAAATCCATTTGGTAGTTTATTCACTATTTGAATGTCATTAGAGAAAGCTGTTGGTTTTAGTTTTATAACTTTCGTATCAGCGTCAATTATTATTTTATGTTTACTCTTCATATTAATAGCATCCCAATGTTTTAGCTCAACATTATATTCACCTTCTTCAATTTCCATAATGAAATATTCTCCATAATTAATTTGTCCAAAAGACACATCGTTGAAATGCACATTCATTTTAGTTGTCCATCCACATTCCACCACAGGGCAATAATAGTCACCATTAAAGAAAAGAACTTTTCCATTTCCCAAATTCTCAATATCAATTTCGCTTTTTGGAATGTACGTATAATTTTTTTCCGTAACCAATTTACCAATTCCACAAGAATTCAAGAATAAAGAAAGAATTGCTAATATTAATATTTTATAGAATTTTTTTAGCATTTTTTTGATAATTAGAATCAACAATTATATAGAACCAATGAACTATACCAATAGTAAGTTATAGACCCTTATCAAATATACTCTTTTTACCTATGGCCCCAACGATATTCCGTTTGGTATGGCCATATTACCGGGATAATAGTCAGTTCTGCTGGTAACGGCGAGTGCTCCCCTGCTTGTAGATGAGATATTCCTTGAGAACACCACCTTATAAATGTCCAATCTTAACTTACAATCAGAATAACCACAAACGCAACAACACCTATTATTAAATTATATGGATGTAAGAATAAATTGGAGATTTCATCCTTAGACCATAATTTCTTAAAATTAACATCGCCATTAATTTTAAGCATTGTTGCTATATTAAAATAAATAAACCTAATAATAGCTCCAGGTAAACCGATAACAAAATATAAGATGATCAAAAATATATTATCGAAGTTTATCATTCTTCATCAATTATATAATTAAAAACAGCTTTACCAGTTAATTATATAAATACCATACCAAAAAATGTATGCCTAATTTTCTATGTCCTCTATAAAAATAAAAACCATACTTGGATGATCATGATTTCTAAAATCATCAACATTTAATATTATATTAGGCATAAGATTCTTTATAAAAACTAAATCTATTGGTGAAATTGTAACAAACATTCTTGGACACCTCACATAATACCCAATTCTCCCTT
>NZ_DATJCY010000400.1:0-6462 GCF_035577925.1 Gelidibacter sp.
GGAAGCCGTTTGGTGGCGTTGCCATCGCTCCATGATTGCAGATCAACTTAAAGCCAATGGCTGGAAAGTATTGCATATCATGGGAAAACATCAAGAAAAGGAACATCCTTATACAAAACCGGCACAAATAAAAAATGGGCAGTTGGCGTATCATTAACTAAATGCATCTAATTGATTTTTAATGTTTTATTACGATAAGGATTTCTGCAATATATGTCAGAACTGATGAAAATCATAAGTGATTTGAAGTTGCTGTTTTATATTTGTGGTACCATTAATTGAAGTATTAAAATTCAAATTACATTAAAATTTATATCATGGACACATCATTTTTAAAATCAATCAAAGAGGCTGTTAAACACTGGTATTTACCAGGACTTGTGGGGCTATTTTTTGTTATTATAAGCATTATCGTATTTATGTCGCCTGCGGGGTCATTACTTACGCTATCTTTTTTATTTGCATTTTCATTTGTTTTTGGCGGATTGGCAGAAGCAGTTTTTTCTGTAGTCAACAGAAAGCAAATGGACAATTGGGGATGGTCCTTAACTTTTGGCATCATCACTTTTATTGTCGGAGTTTCTTTAACCATGCATCCCGCACTGTCTATTAGTGTATTGGCATTCTATATTGGATTTTTGATACTGTTTCGTTCCGTTTCTGCCATAAGTTTTGCGCTCGACCTTAAGCGCTATGGCCGTAAGGATTGGGGTGTTTTATTGGCATTTGGTATTTTAGGAATTATTTTTTCCTTTATCCTAATCTGGAATCCAATTTTTGCAGGAATGAGCGTTGTCGTATTAATTGCTTTAAACTTTTTGTTTGCAGGGCTTTTCAGTATTTTCCTTTCCATTCAATTGAGAAAACTGCACAAATCACCCAAAAAGCTTTCTGCGAAACTTAAAAAGAGATACGATGAACTCATGGAAGATATTCGTGAAGAATGGGATGATTAAAATATAATACACAATATCGTTAATGACAAATAGAGGATGGGTCTGTTTTTAATAAAACATGGCTCATCCTCTTTTAAATTTTACGGCTATATTTTTTTGATCATTTGGGTTGTCAATTGACGATTTTCATTATTATCCATTCAATTGTTGGTATCTTCTTATTAGGAATCGTAAATTTCTCGACTTTTAGAAACCGAATACAATCCAAATTCAAATAATGATCATTAGAAATGCAACCTTAGAAGAGCTTAAAAGTGTCCATGACATTGAAGTCCTTTGTTTTAACGAGGGCAGTTATCCTTTATTTGTATTGAGACAACTTTTGGATATTTCAAATGATTATTTTTTAGTTGCCGAACACGATAATCAGATTTTGGGATATGCCATTGGCAATATTGTCAATGGATATGATCAAAGTTGGATTTTATCATTAGGAGTTCATCCACAAGCACGCGGCAAACAAGTAGGAAAAGAATTAACCAAAAAATTGATTTTCCTTTTAGAAGCCAATAATTCTAAGGAAATTTGCCTCACTGTACATCCCGATAATTTTTCAGCAATCAAAATTTATGAACAATTTGGATTTGAGATTTTTTTAGAATCCAATAACTATTATTTAGATGGAGATGCCCGGTTTTTGATGAAAAGAAAGGGCGTGTCCTCAAGGTAAATTTTTAATTATAAAAGTCTTATGAAAAAATTCATTTATAGCATGCTTGTGGTAATTACATTTTTCAACTGTAAAAATGATATGGAAAAGACTGATGATAACGGTTTTAAATTGTTTTATAATGGGGATATTATTACAATGCATTCTGAAAAACCATCGTATGTAGAGGCAGTTGTGGAGCAAAATGGTAAAATCGTTTTTACTGGAAAACTGAAAGATGCGGAAGCCAATTATGCCAATGCCAAGAAAATTGATCTTAACAGAAAAACCTTATTGCCAGGTTTTATTGATGCGCATAGCCATTTTGGTATGGTTTCCAACACCATGGGACAAGTCGATTTGAATCCGGCACCGATCGGAAGCATTACCAATATTGATGATATTATAGAGCAGTTAAAAATTTTTAAACAAGAAAAAAATATTCCTGATGGCGAATGGATTTTTGGGTGGGGTTATGACGACGGACAATTGGCCGAAAAACGGCATCCTACTAAAAATGATATCGATAAGGCATTACCAAACAACCCGGTATATTTGCAGCATACCAGCAGCCACATCGGTGTAGCCAATACATTGGCGCTTGATAAATTGAAAGTTTCTTCAGACTCAAAAAACCCAGAAGGAGGGAATATTGACCGTTTTCCAAATTCTGAAGAACCTACCGGATTAATGCAAGAAACCGCTATGTATCCATTTATGGAAGTGATGTTAACGGAGTTTTCAAGTAAGCAAGCGGAGTTTTTTGATACTACCCAACGCTATTATGCTTCCAACGGAATTACGACCGCTCATGATGGAATGGCCGATAGGAATGCCATTCGTTTTTATCAATCACAAGCCGATTCTGGAAAATTATATCTTGATTTGGTTGCCCTGGCTGGCTCTTTTGAATTGGATAGTAATTTAAAAGATGAAACACTTCAGTTTAAAACTTATAAAAACCGATTTAAAGTTCAAGGCACAAAAGTAGTTGCAGACGGATCACCGCAAGGCAAAACCGCCTATTTTACAAAACCATATTTAACTGAAGTTTCTGGTTGTATTACTGATTGTAGAGGTTTGCCAAGTATAGCACAAGCCGATTTAAATGCCATGTTTGTTACAGCATATGAGGCTAAAAACCAGTTGTTTGTTCATTGCAATGGCGATGCTACAATTGATATGGTACTTGAAGCACATGAAAAAGCCTGTTTGCGCTTAAACATTCCTTTGGACACCGATTTCCGAACCATTATTATCCATGCACAATTTGCCCGAGCGGATCAATTGTTCAAATTTGTGAAATACAAAATGGAACCTTCATTTTTCAGTAATCACGCTTATTTTTGGGGTGATGATCATGTAAGGAATTTGGGTCAGAAAAGAGCTGATTTTTTAAGTCCTATGGTAAGTGCCGATCGGTTGGGATTAAAAATCACTAATCATTCCGATGCGCCAATCACACCAGTAAATCCTATTTTTTCCATTTGGTCAGCGGTAAATCGGGTGTCTCGATCAGGCGCAGTTATTGGCGAGAAAGAACGCGCAAAACCTTATGTAGCGTTAAAAGCAGTAACAAGCAATGCAGCCTATCAGTTTTTTGAACACCATTTAAAAGGTTCAATTTCAGTAGGTAAATTAGCGGATTTTGTGATCTTGGATGCTAATCCATTAAAAGTGAAACCGATGGATATCAAGAATATTCAAGTCTTGGAAACCATTAAAGAAGGGCAAACCATATTCAAAAAATAGCATTCTGTTGATGATGAAAATTTCCTAAATAAATGAGAAGTACTTCATGCCTCCACATTCTTAACATATTTATTTAAACTGTTTTTCGATACATGGCTCAATTATTTAATAACCGATGGTTTCTATTCATTGTTATTTCTCTTACTTGGGGAAGCTCATTCATTTTGGTCAAAAAATCATTAATCGCTTTTTCTCCTTATGAAATCGGTGCCATCCGTGTAGTTGTTTCTGGGCTAATATTTTCGATCATAGGGTTTAAGGCTATTTTAAGAATGCCTCGTAAAACCTTTTTATGGGTTATTGCAGCTGGGTTTTTTGGAAATTTTTTACCCATGTTCCTATTTCCAATTGCGCAACAACAAGTTAGTAGTTCTTTGGCTGGTATTTTAGATGCTTTGTTCCCCATGTTTGTGCTGGCATTTGGTTTTTTGTTTTTTGGAATTAAAAGTAGTTTATCTCAGATTGTTGGAGGGATTGTTGGATTTTTGGGTGCGACGAGTCTCATCTATTTTTCAGAATCAGATGCTGGAGATTCTCAATTCTGGTATGCAATGCTTGTAGTTTTGGCGGGTGCTTCCTATGCTGTCAATGCTTTGTTTATTAAGCATAAAATCCCCGATCTTTCTCCGGTTGATTTAACGGCATCTGTGTTTACTATTTGGGCTGTTCCGTCGATGGTTATTTTATATTTCACTGGGATTTTCAATAATTTTGAAATGTCACCAGAACGCTTAGAAGCAATGGGCTATTTAGGGTTTTTAACCGTTTTTGGTACTACTATTACCATGTTTTTATATTATAAACTGATTCAAAAAACATCAGCTGTCTTTGCAAGTTCAGTCAGTTATTTATTGCCTGTTGTTGCCGTAATGTGGGGTGTTTTGGATGGTGAACAGTTTACGTTTTGGTACCTCGTGGGAGGTCTATTAATACTAATTGGGATTTATATGATTCGTGAGCGGAAGGAAACACAGGATTAAAGTGTCAATATGTGTTCATTAAACAGTGGTATGATATACGTTCTAAATGCCATCATCTTTATTGATTTTTCAGTATTTATTAAGTGCACTGCAGTTGTTGGGGTGAAATCAAAAGTTTTGAATATAGAAGAGATAATAAAAAACCTCGCTAACGGAATTTGATTAGCGAGGCTTTTTTTAAAGATTAAAAGAAATTATTTCATTTGCTCTGTAGGCTTTTCAATGATCAGATCTCCAGCTTTCAAATTTCCAAAAACTTCTGTAATCGTATCTAAACGAACGCCTTCCTTTACTGGTATACGTTGGATTCCTTTTTCGTTTTTAGTCAAAACAAATAATCCGGATTGGGTGTTTAATATACTTTTTGGCAAAACCCAAAATGTAGGTGTTTTACGTTTTAATTTCAATTGAACCTGGGCATATTCTCCACCGTTTAGGCTGTGATCGGAATTTTTTACATCAAATTCCAAAGTCATCGCACGGTTTTGTGAATTGATAATTTTTGAACTACGTGAAAGAACAGCCTTAAATTGTTTTCCAGGTTGGGAATTGATTGTAAAAAAAACTTCCATATCATTATTTGCCGAACCAGCATGCTTTTCTGGAAGAGCTATTTTTAACTTCAGGTTTTCCTCATCTGCCATTTTGAAGACAGGTTGCCCTGAGCCTGGCCCTACCAAGGCGCCTTCAGAAACGTTTCGTTCAGTGATAACCCCGTTAAAAGGCGCAACTACATGTAAGTATTTTTGCATTTGGGCACTATGTCCTGTTTGTGCTTGTGAAGATTCATAAGCCGATTTGGCACTATTCATCGTGCTTTCGGCACGATCCAATTCAATGGCGGCTACCGCACCTTCGGTTTTAGCGGCTTCTTTTAAACGTTCCAAATTTTGTTGGGCATACAGATAATCGCTGTGCAGTTTCTTTTCCGAAGACCGATCGGAAACCAACCTTTGATCTATTTCAGGAGCTTCCAAAACAGCTAAGAGCTGACCTTTTTTTACGGTATCGCCAATATCCACGTTAAGTTTTTTTACAAAACCATTTACTTTGGCATAAAGTGAAACCTGCTCTGCTGGTTCCAATTCTCCAGGAACGATTAGTGCATAATCTGGTTGCATTTGGGAAATAGGCTTGGTGATGATTTCCTGTTTTGTCGGAGGAGTATGGGCATTATTGGACCGTTCGCTTTCCTTCACTTTCGCATCGGAACACGATGCAATAAAAATAGATGATAACACTGCGAGACCAGTTATTGTTTTTAAATGTTTAAAATTAAGTTTCATAATTTCTACTATTTGAATTATTTTTTAATCTGTAATTAGTTTTCTAAATAAAATTCACTGTCTCTATCTTCCGGATCAAGGGATGAACTTTTTACAGTCGATCGCGACATTACCGTTGAATAGAAGTGCGGGATGAGCAGTAGTATGGTGATAGACGATCCTATCAATCCACCAATTACGGCTCTTCCCAAAGGTGCGGCTTGTTCTGACCCTTCCCCAATTCCAATGGCCATAGGGAGCATTCCCGCAAACATGGCCGCTGCGGTCATCAGAATAGGTCGCAATCGAGATGCGGAAGCCAATCTTGCGGAATTCGCTGGTTTTAGTAGGAGTTTCTTTCGATAGAATTCCCCTTGGTCCACCAATAATATGGTATTGGAAACCGAAACACCAATTGCCATAATAATTCCCATATACGATTGTAGATTCAATGTACTTCCGGTTAAAAAAAGCACCAATAAACTTCCTGCAAAAACTGCAGGGGCTACCGATAAAATAACCATAGGTACTTTAAAGGATTGATAATAGGCTGCCATCATCAGGAAAATGGCAATTAGCGCGACACCCAATCCTGCAATCAAGCTGCTCATGGTTTCATCGAGTAAATTCATGGTCCCTTCAGTCCAAACGGTAACGCCCCTCGGTGGATCTCCAGCTTGCTTAATCGCGTTCTTTACCGCAGCTGAGGCCGATCCCAAATCTTTGTCATGAATATTTGCAATCAAGGTCACATAACGATTTGGTCCTTTTCTATTTACCTGTGCCGGAGCTGTGGATTGGCTAATGTTTGCCACATCTTCCAAAACTGGCCGCATGCTTCCTTTTTTAACAGGCATGGA
>NZ_DATJCY010000401.1:0-4953 GCF_035577925.1 Gelidibacter sp.
ATATGACGTTAACACCAGGAACGCTCCCTTGAATTGCAGTTGCCACACTGGCTAATTGCTGCTTCTCCATAACTGCAGTACTTACGGTTGCCATTGCACCAACAATAGATCTTTGCGACTGCTCTCCATAAGCAACAATAACAACTTCATCAAGTGCCGCAACATCTTCTTGCATCGTCACATTAATTGTGTTGCTTGCACCTACAACAACCTCAGTACTTTTCATACTCACAAAAGAGAAGGCCAACGTTTCCCCAACACGCACATTAATGGAATACTTTCCATCAAAATCAGTTTGGGCACCACGAGCAGTTCCTTTTACAAGCACACTTACACCAGGCAAAGGCAAACCTTCTTCAGCAGAGGTCACCACACCTGTAACAGTTTTCTCCTGTGCAAAAGAAAACTGCATCACAAACGCCATAAAAAGCGTCATTAACCATGTTAATTTTAATTTCATAAAACAATTATTTGAGTTAGTCTTGCGGCAAACTTCACAATAAAATATTAAAAAAACAAGTGTTTTACTTAAAATGATGTTAACGTTACTATAGACGCAAAATGAGATAAACCACTTAAACTCCTCTATATCAACATCAACACCAAATACAAGTAAGAAAACGACTGTGTTAAAGTTTTAACTACTGAATCATATAATTGCTGAATCTCAAAAAAAACGACTCAACAACGACCTTGTTTTGTAAAATAATTTCATTTTTTCGTTAAAAAACCAATAATATACTAACAGGAATTATTTTAATATGAACAAATCACTTTCTACAGTCTTTCTTATTAAAAAAATGACAACCACATGTACTCTTTCAAAAACATACTCCGCTTCCTATACCTTAATATATATCCAAACTAATATAAAGTGTCTATCGTAAAAAATGATGAAACAACCTTGGTCAGGTGGATAAAGTTACTAATATTTTAGATGTCACTTTATTATTTTAAATTTGTTGAAATTTTTATCCTTTGAGCTTAAAACTTTCTTTTACGCTAGATCCCTTAGAATGTGGTACGGATGAGGCCGGACGCGGTTGCCTGGCTGGACCTGTCACCGCGGCAGCCGTTATTTTACCAAAAGATTTTGAGAATCTGATCCTGAATGATTCCAAGCAGCTCTCTGAAGTTCAACGGAATTTTTTAAAACCCATTATTGAAAGGGATGCCATAGCCGTTGCATTTGCGCACGTACACCCCGAAGACATAGACTCAATAAATATATTGAATGCCTCCATATTAGCAATGCACAAAGCCATTGCCAATTTAAAAAAAGCACCAACCTTTATAAGTGTGGATGGCAATAAGTTTAAACCATTCCACAATATACCACACCAAACCATTATTAAAGGCGATAGCAAATACCTTAATATAGCAGCAGCTTCAATTATGGCCAAAACAAGTAGGGATGCCTATATGAGTAAAATACATGAAGAATTCCCGATGTATAATTGGAAAAAAAATAAAGGCTACCCGACCAAAGAACACCGCGAGGCCATAAAAAAATATGGAATCACAAAATACCATAGAATGTCCTTTAGATTATTACCACAACAATACCATTTAACATTCTAACTTTTATACTTACAGAAAATACGGCATGAGAAACCTTTGCATTCTATTGATCCTTATACTTACCATAAGTTGTAAAAACAATACCCACAAACCGTCCAACCTTATTTCGTTGGCACCCAATCATGCTTCGTTACTAATAAAAACAAATTCCCTTGAAGGGCTAAAGAGTGTTTTTAAAAATAATAGTTTATTAAATCAATTTTCTGAAAAAAAAACACTTTCCAACCTCAACAAAAAGCTCAACTTTCTCAATTATCTCACTCCTTCCGACGAGTTATTATTAGTGTTTAGTGAAGACCAAAATGACAGCCTTCAAATATCGATCATCACAAAATACCACAAACACCTTTTCAATTTAGATTCTGTTCCAAATAGATCCATAGAAACCATAAATATAAAAGAGGGTTCATTAACCAAAACCACTTTAGAAAATCAGACCATTTATAGCATCATTAAGGACAGTATATTTTTTGCATCAAATGACAGAGCACTTGCCGAAGCGGCGTTTAATAAAAAAGCACCCAATCTTATATTGCAAGAGTTATATAAAACTTCAAGCAATGAAAAATCAGTATCAATTATTATCAATACAGAGAAAAATAAATTTAACCCCAACTTTTTTAATGATATAAGTCTTCAAAAAAACCAGATTTCTAACTATTTATTACTAGATGCGGACTTAACCCCAGATCAATTAAAATTTGATGGCATTACTATAGCGCGAGATTCTACAAATAGCCTTATCAATAGTTTTAAAAACACATTTCCTCAAGACAATCAATTATCAAAAATATGTCCTCCGGATAGTGATGGTTTTTTAAGCTTCACCTTTCACGATTTTAAAATATTCGAGAACAATCTTGCACGGTTTAGAAAACAGGATTCCATCCTGAACGATCCAGTTTTTGAAAGCATTCAGGAAGCTGGTGTAATTTATAAGAATGATCAGCGCGCTATAGTTCTGAACAGTATTGACGCTACAGGAATGAATCACTATTTTGGAATTCAAAACCAATTGGAGAGCTATCGGGACATTGCCATTTATACCAATGACAAACCTGAAATTTTCTCTGCGTTGTTCGCACCTTTTATAACTTATGACAACGCAACACAATTCATTAATATGGATGATTTTTTTGTGTTTTCCAATAATACGGATCTCCTTAAAGACATTATTAGCAGTTATCAAAACAATGCCACGCTTTACACTTCGTCAGCGTTTAAAAACCTGATGGAAAACATGAGCGATGCTTCTTCTTTGTTTTTATACGCAAATAACACAAACCTCAAGAAAATCATCAATTCAAATTTCGCTAACCACATCAACAACACTGACTTTAACGCTTCGGCGATTCAATTTGTATATGAATCGAATTTTGCGCACGTCCATGCCATCCTTCAAAAAACCAAAAAATCACCTTCGTCCAATTCGGTGTTTGAATATGCCAACGTCGCCCTAGATACCGATCTTTTAACCGTCCCCCAGTTTGTTAACAACCACACCAACAGCGATAAAGATGTGATTGTACAAGATGCCGATTTTAATTTGTATCTCATTTCAAAAGACGGTAAGATCTTATGGAAAAAGAAATTAGACAGTAAAATATTAGGCAAAATCGAGCAAATTGATACCTACAAAAATGGACGTCTCCAATTTGCTTTTGCTACACAGCGTCAGGTTTATGTTTTGGACAGAACAGGAAAAGATGTTGGTTCATTTCCTTTAAAATTCAGGGATGAAATTACCCAGCCACTTTCGGTATTTGATTATGACAAAACTCGTGATTACAGACTGATGGTCACTCAGGGGGCTTCTGTTTTATTATATGACAAACAAGGTAAAATGATAAGCGGCTTTAACTATAAAAAAGCCGAAAACACCATCAATACACAGCCACAACATTTCAGAATTGGCAAAAAAGATTATATCGTTTTTGTACAGGGTAACGAACTCGAAATATTGAGTCGCGTAGGAAAAACTCGTGTTCAAATTAAAAACAATATCGATTTCAGCAATAACCCAATCACTCTTTATGATAATATGTTCACGACCACAACTGTTTCTGGAGACCTAATACAAATTGATGAAAACGGAAAAATGGCACGTACTAATTTAAATCTGGGAGAAAAACATGGCATGACATCAACCAACAAGACCTTGGTTACACTTTCAGAGAATATTTTACACATCAAAACCCATAAAATAGAACTGGATTTCGGGGATTATACGGCGCCAAAAATATTTTATGTTAATGACAAAATCTATGTTTCGGTTACCGATTTACAATCTAAAAAAGTATACCTATTTGATAGTCTCGGACAGCCTATTCAAAACTTCCCTGTTTACGGAAATTCGACTATAGATCTAGACATTATAGACAAAGACATACATCCCAAAATAGTGACTAAAGGCGACAAAAACAGCATTATTATCTATCAGATCAACTAACTCCCGCCTCTGGTATACGACAAAAATTATATTTGATGGATTTTCCTTGATTTTACACCCCTCCCTAAAGGGTGAATCAAGGAAAATCGGGCTCCCTTTAGGGTAACGGGGCAAAACCGATTTTCAGGAAATTAAACCAAACCAATTTTTGTCGTGTACTAAAAACTCCCGCATACCAATTACACAATATATCATACCAACCATACAGAATAATAAATCCGTAAGTCTTTTTTAGTTATCTTCAAAAAATTAGATAAACCACTAATTCACGAGGTCCAAAAAATGAGAATTTCCCTAAACTTAAAAAAGCTATTGAGCACAACTTTTATTGTTGCGTTCATGATTCCGTCTGCCAACGCACAATTACTAAAGCGTTTGCAAAAAAGTGCCGAACGTACCGTTGAAAAAAAACTAGAACGTAAAACGGAAAAGGAAACCGGTAAAATAATGGATTCTATTTTAGATCCAAGCCAAAAATCATCCCCTAAAAAAACGCCTTCTAAAACCCCAAACACTTCTACCACAAATACGCCTGCTACTACAACCAATGATGATAGCGGCAATGTGACAACTACAAACAGTATAAAAAATACTTCTGACGGCTTAGAAGTTTACAGTAAATTTGATTTTGTCCCAGGTGACAAAGTTTTATTTTACGATGATTTTTCACAAGATTTTATAGGCGATTTTCCTGCCAAATGGAACACCAATGGCACTGGGGAAATAGTAACCATGGACGGCTCGCCTAACAAGTGGTTTGAGATAAAGAGCGGCTCTATAAACTACATCCCGGATGTCCCCAAACTTCCTGAAGAATATACGATTGAATTCGATTTTCTTACCGACGGATTAGACTCCAAGACCTCTTCTGGAGCCTACCTACATATTACCATAGGCGACAAAAACAACTTTGACCGAAACAC
>NZ_DATJCY010000402.1:0-4494 GCF_035577925.1 Gelidibacter sp.
AACAAATGATATCAATACAAGTAAACGAGGTGTTTTAGAATACATATAGTAAGAACAAGATAGATTATAATATGTAAACCCAGGTTTTAATGCTTGTAATTGACGAAAAAAGCACTTATTTTAGAAAGCAAAATTCAGACGGATATCTTTAAAATTATTTCAGGATACGTTTTTAAAAAGTAGAATTATTGCAGTTTGATGTTTATCTAAATTAATAAAAAAATGATGAAAAATATATTGGTTTTTTTGCTCATAAGCTTCAATTCATTGACGGCTCAGATGGCTTTTGAAAAGCAAGTTCATATTAAAGGCGTTATTTCAGAAAATAGGACGCATGATACTATTGTGTTTAGTAATTATGGGATTGACGACAAATTTTATGAGAATCCCATTTTAATTTCCGAAGTAAAAAACGGGAAATTTGATTTAAGCACTAATATGTCCTATCCTCAATTGTATGCTTTAAGTTATACGAGCGAAAAAGGGAATATCGTTTCCCGTGGCGGTGATTTTTTTATTGACGGCAGTACACGTTCAATAGCAGTGGCTTCCAATTCGGGATGCAGTGATTTGGACGGAAAAACTTTTGCAGAGTATAAAAATAATTTCCTGCCTTTTATAGTGGGCAATGAGACAAACTGCCAACAGTCAACCATTGAATCGATTTATTATAGAAATCCAAATTTTACCCAAAAATTATTGGATTATACAATAGCCAGTCCTAATTCGTTTGTTGCTTTATGGGCATTTATTAAAGCTATAAACATTGACGGACATTCAATACTGTTCCAATCTATTTTAGATGCATTTTCGGACGAAATGAAAAAGAATAAATTATGGAAATTGGCAAAAGAAGATCTGATGCTTGTAAGAATAAAGGAAAATGGAAAATTTCCCGAACTCAATTTAAAGGATCGACAACAAGTTGGTGTCCAACTGCAACTGCCACAGACCAAATATACATTGATAGATTACTGGTTTTATAATTGCCGTCCGTGCTTAGAAAACTTTCCGAAGATGAAAGAACTTTACACAACCTATAAATCAAAAGGATTTGAGATCATTGGTATTTCGGTTGATCGGACAAAAAACATGTCAAAATGGAATGACAGAATTGATGAGTATGAGCTTCAATGGACCAACTATTGGGATGAAAACGGACTGGAGGCGGCCAAAGACAAAATATTTACATTCCCAACAACCTATTTGCTTGACGAAAACGGACGGATTATTGGAAAAAACTTAGCCATGAATGAAGTAGAAGAAATTTTGAAAAACAATCTGTAGATATATAAGAAAGTCACAAATTCCTAAAGCCGTAAAAGATTAATTATTAATTAAATATGTTTTATTATGAAGAAAGTCAGTTTAAATTCAGTGAAATCGTTTCTTTCGAGAGAAGAGATGCGAGTTATTAATGGTGGTAAGACAATGGCTGCCGGAACATGTTCATGTAAGAACGGTAAGGTTTTCTCTGTTACATCATGTGAGTCCTGTGGGGATTACTGTCCGGGACAAACATGGATTTGCTCTGGTGCATAGTAATCTTATGGGATAAATACCTTTAGGCACTTAAAAAGACATGGCTTTTTAAGTGCCTAACTAAAATTAAATTATCTATAGTTCAAATATAACCGAATAATCATGCGATGTCACTTATTTAAAATCACTTTTGTTTTAATAATCATATTTTTAAGTATAGGATGCAAAAAAGAGAATCCAACCTTTGAAAAAAAACATTTCAAAAAAGAGATTACCAATAAAAAAAAATATGGCACCCTTGTAATTTTAGGCAAATCTGATGATGCCAGTGCATTCGATTTTATCCAAGTAGTTAACCATGCCTATTTTTATGGGAGAGCCCATAAAAAAACTGAAAGAGTTATTTTTGGAGACTCAATAAAAATGATTCTAGATTCCATTCCAATTAATGGCTTGTTGGACTTTTGGGTTTTAAGCAAGAATATAACTTATAACTCAAGAGTATATATGGATTCGGAAATTGATACGGTTACATTTGAAATAAAAAATGGAAAGTTAGAGTTTAATGGTAATAATTCCATTCTCAATAATTTTTACTCTGATTTAACTGTTTCTACACGGGATTATTTCTCAAATATATCCTATAAAGGTGATATTAGATCATATAAGGAAGATATTAATTCTATTTATATGGAAAAATTGGATTATCTGGACAAGTATGTCATAAAACACAACATAACTTCGGAAGATTATATTGCGCTAATAAAAAGTGAGCTTAAAAACAATTATCTGTTAGAATTAATAAACCCCAGAGTAGTACCGGCAATTGAAGCAGGAAAATATTATGGCGATTCCAATCAATTACATTCTATTATAGATAAGGAACATTCCAATAACAATGAACTTATATTTAGTTTTAAAGATTATTTTGACAGTATTGAAATCAAAGATTTTAATACACCCAAGATGTTGAATTCTGAACCCTTTAAAGATAATATTATCCCTTTTGTAATTAATTATTTTGATACATCAAACTATGCCAGGTTCACAAAAGAGAAGTTCTTATCCGAAAAGGAATTTATCAAGAATAATTTTGATGCTGATATTCAGATATATGCCATTGGAAGGTTAATAAGAGAATATAATCAAAATGGATTTGGGGCTAATGATGAAAATTCCGAATTTATCAAAGAAATCATCAATGGGTATATGTCCGATCTTAAGGACCCCTCTTATATTGAAGCGATGCAGGAGTTAAAAGACGACATTATAAAATATGACTCGGAATTATCTGAGATATCACTTAACACAAAGCTCATTAGTACTTTTGGAGATACGTTGACGCTGAATGAAATTTTTAATCGTTCAAAAAAAAGAATTAAAGTTTTAGATTTTTGGGCAAGTTGGTGCCCGCCTTGTATAAAGGAAATTACAGAAGCTAAATCATTTAAAGACAAGTTGGCGATAGAAAATGATATCGATTGGGTCTATTTGTCAATAGATGACAACCAAGACAAATGGCTTGAAAAATCAGCAGAACTCCAAACATTTTTGAACACCAGAGATCAATATTTAATAAGTAACGGAAATAAATCTTCTTTGGCCAAGGAGCTGAATGTAAATTGGATTCCGAGGTATGTCATTTTTGATCAAAACAATAAAATCATATTGAATAACTCTCCTAGACCATCTGATAGCATCTTATTTAAAAAAATAATCGATGAGATTAAATTAAAAACCCGATAAATTTAATTGAGAACAACGTTTAAATAACTTGATATTTCAAAACAAGATTTTTGACGAACTTGTGAATCGGAACCAATTTAAATATAACTAAAAAGCTATAAAAGGATATGCTATTATTAAATTCTTTATATTATGAAAATAATTAATTTAAATTCAGTAAAATCTTCTCTTTCAAGAGAAGAGATGCGAGTTATTAATGGTGGCATTTATGTTCCGAAAGACTGCATTGATGAATGCTCTAATACAGGGTGTGGTTCGGGTAAAAGATGTGTGCCATTCAAATGCACTGGTTCTAATGGCTCAAAAAATTATGAATATTTATGTTTTGACAATTAATTTATTTCGCCCTATTAATTTAAAAGTTAATAGGGTGTTTAATTGTGTTTTAAGATAGATCTGACAGTTAAAATTGGTGAATTCTATGATAAACTTACTAAAGTGTTTTTTAATATTAATTTGTTTTAACTCCTGTTCACAAGCAAATAAAAAATCAATAGAAAACGATTCTACTGAGCTAACTATACCATTGAATTGGGTTCAAGATCAGAAAATAAAATTTAATGAAACTAAATATTCAAGGTTCTTGATGTACTCAAAATCTTATGAAAATCCTGAATTTTACAAAGCACTTCTTAATACTTTACGTATTCCTGAATTAGATAGCTTTAGGATTGTTTCTTTCGATTTTCAAAGATTTCCTTCTCATTATTACCAATACAAATCAGGAAATCTTGATAAAAGTAGAATTCTTGAATATAGTAATGAAGTTCTTAAAGACACAATTTTGTTAAATGAAAAGAAAACCATTCATAATGAGCTAATAGCTTTATCAGGATTTAGAAATGGAATGCAGATTATTATTCCAGATTTAAATTATAATAAGGACTTTACGGATGATATCGAATTAAGTTACCCAATTGAAATAAAAGATATTTTCACAAATGACTTGAATGATAAATCTAAGTTTGATGAAATTAATCTTCATTTTCAAACCATTCAAAATGGAAAAATTTATGATACAAAAAGGAATGTTCTAATTTATCCCAGAGCAAATAACAAACATATTTATTTAATAGATTTAGGAATGCTTGACAAATCTACCAATCAATATTCCATTGCACTTGAATTATTGGATTATGCAAAGGCAGAAATATCTTTAAATAATAAGAAGTATGATATAGCAATTCAAGGTAGAAGTCATGAGAATTTTGTGATTGTATTGAAGCCACAAAACTTAATATACGAACCTGATAATCAGTTTTTACA
>NZ_DATJCY010000403.1:0-7637 GCF_035577925.1 Gelidibacter sp.
TGATCTATGTTGGGCGCCAAACCGCTTAGTGAATACCCAAGGTTATTAGGCGAATCTCCAAGGTCTGGTCTATTTTTAGCACCTTCCGTAATGTAATTGGCTTTAGCATCAAAAGTGAACTTGTCTGTTTTTAAAGTACCGTTCAAGCTAAAACTGTTTCTTTCCAAACCTGCTTTTGGTACGACATCTTCGTTTTTTATATTGTTATAACTAAATCTGATATATGCATTTTCACTTCCACCCGATAAGGATACGCCATTATTGGTGGTATAGCCTGTTCTAAAAAAATCGCTGGCATTAGTGGCCCTTTGGTAAGGCTTTGTTGAGCCATCAAAAATCATGACGGTTTCGCCAACACTGTTTGAGAATTTTGGACCCCATGAGCTGGTTGTATAACCATACACTTCAGATGGTCCTCTTTTAATATTAGGCAATCGGCCATTGCTTCCACTACCATATTCAGTTTGAAAGTCTTTATAGTTGATATTCACACGGTCGAGACTGATTCCTGAAGTTAATTCTACTTGAAGCTTACCTTGGCTACCTTTTTTAGTCGTTATCAACACTACGCCATTCAATGCCCGTGACCCATAAAGAGCCGCTGCAGCTGCACCTTTTAATACTGACAGACTCTCAATATCATTAGGATTGATACTCGAAATACCATCACCGTCATCCCGACCGCCAAACCATTGGCTGTTGGCATCATTATCATTTGAAAGCCCTGTATTGTCTATAGGAATCCCATCAACCACGTACAGAGGTTGGTTGTTTTCTCCAATACTTGAGATCCCTCGAATAATAACTCGGGTAGAACCACCCGCACCGGTAGCCGGCATAGACACATCAACACCAGACACCTTACCAGAAAGTGCCGAAGCCACATTGGTAGTAATAACCCGATCCAAGTCATCACCCTGAACTTCTTGTACAGCATAACCCAGTTCCTTCTTTTGGCGCTTAATCCCTAAGGCGGTAACAACCACCTCACCTAAAGATTCTACATCTTCTTCTAGAGCTATACTAATGGTAGTGTCAGTCCCTATAGTCACGCTTTTGGTCTTCATACCAACATATGAGAAATTAAGAATATCGCCAACCTTAGCGGTTAATGAAAAACTACCGTCCCAATTGGTCTGAACACCATTGGAGGTGCCTTGTACTGCAACATTAACTCCCGGGAGCGGAAGTCCATCTGCTTTGGAAGTTACAGTTCCCTTAATTTCTTTTTCTTGCCCAAACACCATTTGAACGGTTATAAGGAAGAAAGAAAACAAGAAAAGTTTTCGTAAATTTTGTTTCATAATTTAGTTATTTCATTTTTATTAGTTACACCAAGCTATCCATTACATACCTTATTATAAAAGAATTTATATGAACGACATGGTTTTACCAATAGACAACATGAAAGTCTCTACGAAGTATTTATATCTAATATAGATTTGGCAGTATTTTATAAAAATCATTGAACATATACTAATTATTTAGATTTACCACCTAAATATTGTCAGAAAACTCGAGCTAAACATCTATATTGAAGCATGGTACTAACACATCCAATAGTCAGTTGAAATGTCCTTTCAGACCATTCATAAGGATTGACAGACCTATTAGAGCAGAAAACTTTCTTTTGATAAACCAATGTCATTTAAGAGTAAAATGATTAAATGTTGATATATAAATACCTTCAAAAAAAATGAAAAAAAAGGATATATTGCATTCACGTCAAAACCAATAAAAGGCTTATTGAGGACCTTAGCGACTGTTACTGCTCTATAGACCTATCGATCAGAATAAAAAAACAATCTAATGGACGCAACCGACTTAAAACAGCACAAATCCTTTATGAGGATCTGTATTAATCTTGCCAAAATAGCGAAACAGCGTGGCGATAGCCCCGTCGGATCGATTGTTGTTAGACAGGGGCAGATTATCGGTGAAGGCATTGAAGGCGGAAAAACACATAAAGACATCACCTACCACGCCGAAATTGAGGGCATAAGACATGCTACTAAAACCATTGGGAACCAAGACCTATCTGACTGTATTTTGTACACCACGCACGAACCTTGCATTATGTGTTCGTATGTGATCCGACAGCTAAAAATACCGACCGTGGTCATAGGAATTACTACTGGAGAAATTGGCGGATTCAGCTCACAATTACCACTACTTTTAGACACTACCATTAAACGATGGGCGGCACCACCTACTTTAATAAACGGCATATTGGAAGAAGAATGCGCTGCTTTAAGCACCTAAATATCAAACACAAACAACGTCCAATTGATAACTATGAATACCTCTATTGAAATAAAATTTGCAGAATCGGATGACGACCTCAACCAAATTCTTGAACTCCAAAGTTCCAACCATCGCGACAGTATTTCTGTAGATGACAAAATGGCCAATGGTTTTGTAACCGTAAAACACAACCTGGACTTGCTACGGCAGATGAACCATGCTGCCAAACAGATTATTGCAAAACACAATGGCAAAGTGGTCGGCTATGCTTTGGTGATGCTAACCGATTTTAGAAAAATGATCCCCGTGTTGACCCCAATGTTTGATATGTTTGATAGCTTAACTTACAAAAACAAAGCCCTTAATACATACAATTATTACGTGATGGGACAAATATGTATTTCCGAAGATTATAGGGGCCAAGGTATTTTTAACGACCTGTACTTAAAGCACAAAGAAGCTTACGCTGATACATTTGAACTTTGCCTAACGGAAGTTTCCTTTGACAATCAACGCTCCATGAAAGCCCATGAAAGGGTTGGTTTTGAATCCATTCATACCTTTAAGGATGCCACTGATCATTGGAACATCTTATTATGGAATTTGAGGGATTAAGGCATGGTTGAGCTTAAATATTTGTATTGAATGTTTAATAAACTATGAGCTTTCAGTCAATATTTAAGATTTTCCAAACCTTATTTAACAAATGGAATGACATAACTTAATTTATAATGAAAAACCCTAAGTTAAATCAGATCAAAAACATAGATGTACGGCAGCAATATTAAACTTAGTTGCTAAAAGAAGTTATTCTAAAGCCATGAAAAATAAACTTAAAGGAACTTTATCAGTGGTATTTACCTTTATTGCTATGATTATCATATATATTAATGCTGATGCGAGCATAGGATTTCTAAGGTATATAACACTTATAATTGCAATTATAGCATTGGTTTTAATTTTGATAACTTTAGTAAAGAAATAATTAAACATAGAAATCGAACATAGAAAAAAATCAGCAAGAATACGAGTTCAAAACAAACTCATTTCTTAAACCAACAACTAAATTTGACTTTAGTTGAAATTGTAATAAAATAAAATCAAATGAATCTACTAACATCAATAAAATCCCAAGACGAATATTTCGAAGTCAATACCAACATTGAAAGTTTAAAACAGATTCTCAACCGTGACGAAAAAAAATTCTATTTTGAATGGCAAACTGAAAATAGTTTCATTATAAGCCTTAATTTTTCTTTTGGTTCAAACTTAGTATTGGACATTAATCGTAAAAGTGATATTATAGCGAATGGAAATTTAACTGAGTTAAACGAGTTTAAAACAAAAATTGCTTTACAAACAAGAAGTAAATATCTATTGCTTTTAATTCTAATTATTCCATTAATTATGATGGCTTTAGATTTTTCAATGAATTTAGGAATTCCGATCCCGTTTTATTTTATTTTTCCTATTTGTTTAATTATAGTACTGAATTTAACAAACAATGAGGATAAGAGATTAATCAGAATGTTTAAAGAATTTTTGAACTTTGAAATAAATAACACTTTACAACAAAACATATAAACTATGTGGTTGTCCACATGCAACTTCCTACTTGATAAAACACATCATATTAGACACTTTAACACGCTTTCCATCTGAACCATTCCTCAACAACTTTAAAGGAATTTCAGCAAATAGTAAAATAATTTATACCAAGAGTTATAAACATAACATTATCCAAAAGCTTTTAAAGGTTTGGACAATTCCTCAACAATCAACAATCAACAATCCAATTCGCAAAAAACTATTATTATCTTTTTTCAACTAAAAACTCTATCCAAAAATGTTTAAAAATGCATCTTATTTAAGCTTCTATATCTTCATAGCTTCATTATGTTCCTGTTGGTCGCCAATGGAATCGTCCAATTAAATCGATAGTACCATCCTATTTCTACCAGTCTGAAAAGCCATCATAAAATCAATCCCCCCCTTGCTACATAGTCCTTCAAAATTTGATGATCACTTTCCAAATCAGTTACAATTGCATAAATTTCTGAAAGAGGACACACAGAATAGTTGTGCCGTATATTAAGCTTATTCGAAGTTATCAAGGACACCACCTTATCTGAAGAATCGATCATGGCCTTTTTAATTAAAGCAATTTCATAACCTTCATCAGTAATACCTTCTTCCAGAGTAATCCCACTAGTACCAACAAAACAAATATCAGCATGTATTTTGGATAATACCTGAAAACAATCAATGCCACTGGTTACTAATGATTTTTTTTGGATTTTCCCACCTATAAACACAGTTTCAATATGAGGGTGATCGGTTAATTGCAACGCTATTTCTAGGCTGAACGTATAAATGGTGGCTTTCAAGCTTTTAGGCAAGGCGCTTACAAATACCAAGTTGGTAGTACCCCCACTAATAATTGCCACCATGCCATCTTCTAAAAATGGAATTGCCTTTTCAGCAATAATTTTCTTCTCCTCTCTATTAAAAACAGCAACTTCATTATATTGAAACAACTTTTGCATGGAAGATACTGCGCCCCCATGAACTTTGGTCAGCATACCTTTTTCGTCCAATTCATTCAGATCCCGTCGAATGGTATCGACAGAAACATCCAATTCAACTGCCAGTCGATCTGAGTCAACCTTCCGATGCCGCATGACCATATCTACAATCAATCTTTGTCTATCATTCTTCTTCATAATAAAATAGGTAGTGAATTTCTTTGGAAAAGTATAATATTATTTAAATACCAGCAAATTGAGTTTAAAACAATCAGAAATCTGCTCTAAAAATACTGATTCAAAGTTAATATTGCATCTTTTATGCATAATTATTAATTTATTCATGCTGTTTTTATGCATTTTTTAAATAATTCTATTATATTTGATACATAAATTTAACAAAAACCACTCATTATGAAAGGCAAATTATTATTGCAATTCCTATTTGTTTTCTGCTTTGTTCAAGGTGTATTCGCTCAAAGTGTACAAATTACAGGAACTGTCAAATCAAGTGACGACAATTTCCCATTATCGGGTGCCGCCATACAGGTAAAAGGCACTTCTGTAGGTACAGTCACAGATTTTGACGGAAATTATGTTATTGAAGCCCAATTAAATTCGATTCTCGTTTTTTCTTATATAGGGTATCAAGCCAAAGAAATCAAGGTCACCACCTCAGGAGCAATTGATGTCATCCTTGAGCCTGGAGACCTTTTGGATGAAGTTGTTATTACGGCTTTAGGTATCAGAAGGGAAAAGAAAGCTTTAGGCTATGCTGTACAAGCTGTAAATTCTGATGCACTTATGGATGGAAACCAGAACAACATGGTAAACAGTTTACAGGGTAAAGTTTCTGGAGTTACTGTAGTAAATTCTGGTGGTGCACCTGGCTCTTCTTCTATTATTTTGATTCGCGGCGGATCATCTATTACAGGAAACAACCAACCTTTATTTGTAGTCGATGGAATTCCAATTGATAACTCCACCAGCTCCAGTTTAGAAGTTGCAAGTACCAATAGAGCTTCAGACATCAACCCTGAAGACATTGAAAATGTATCTGTACTTAAAGGTCCAGCTGCTGCTGCATTATATGGGATTCAGGCTGCCGGTGGCGCCGTGATAATCACTACTAAAAGAGGTAAAGCAGGTGTTAGCACAGTTACTTATTCAGGCTCTATCTCATCAGATAAAGTTATCGGAACACCTAATATTCAAACCTCTTTTGGAAAGGGTGCTCAAGTAAGAACTCCAGGGGGCATTACATACGACCCGGAATCCTCTTTATCTTTTGGACAAGCTATAACTGCAGGCACACCTATTTTCAACAATATTGAAGATTTTTATAAATCCGCAAGCACACAAAACCATAACGTTAGTTATTCCTCAGGCACTGAAAAAAGCAATATTTATATGTCCATTGGTGACCTATCCCAAAAAGGGGTCATACAAGGGACTAGTTATGACAAAACGTCGTTCAAAGTTAATGTCAACTCAAATGTAACTGACAATTTCACTGTGGGTGTTTCTGCAAATTACATCACTACAGATATCTCTAGTAGCAAGCAAGGAAATGCCTCTGGGAGTAGTTTTGGAAGCTTATTGGCATATCCAGCGGACGTAAACGCCAAAGATTACTTAAATGCAGATGGCTCGCAAAAATCTTTTTTCTTGGACCAACAATTTGACAATCCATATTGGAGTGTGATGAACAGTCCAAATACTGATGAAACTAAAAGATTGATCGGCATTATAAGTTTGAACTATAATTTCTTAAATGATTTTAACCTCTCTTATAAAATAGGAACAGATAACTACACCCAATTCAACAAAAAAATCACTGGAGATGGCTCTTTAATTGACACAAGAGAAGATGGTTATATCAGTCAATTTGAAAAAGACCACACACAATTAACTTCCAATATCTTTTTAAATTATCAAAAAAATATTACCGAAGACTTTTCTTTTGATGGGATGATCGGTCAATCTGTTGAAGAGTTAGATGTCAGAACTACGTACACCTCTGGAAGATCTTTTCTAGCTCCTGGCATTTACAGTATCGGTAATATTCTAAAGGAAAATCAAGAGATTTCAGAGCTTATAACAAGAAAACGTATTGTAGGTGTTTTTGGAGAACTTAAATTTGGCTGGAAAAACGCACTATTCCTAAACCTAACAGGACGTAATGACTGGTCAAGCACACTTCCAAAAGACAAGAGATCCTTCTTTTATCCGTCAGTAGGGATGTCTGCCGTAGTTAGTGACTTATTCAAAATTTACGGAAATGATATTACTTCTGACAAAGGCTTAACCTATCTTAAATTGAGAGCCACTTGGGCTCAAGTAGGTAAGGATGCACCAATTGGAGCTTTAGAAAGCTCATTGGGAACAAATCTAAATGGCTTGGCCAGTTCAGCCTATACGTGGAACGGTCAGACCGTTGGAAACCCTAATTTAGAACCTGAATTTACCAATAGTTTTGAAATAGGAACCGACATCCGCTTCCTACAAAATCGAATTGGATTAGATCTTACATATTATACAAGCACCTCCGACAACCAAATTTTAAGAGACATTAGAGTACCGCCTACAACAGGCACCTTTTATGCCACTCTTAATGGTGGCTCTATCACGAACAATGGTATTGAAGCCATGTTAAGATTACAAATGCTTCCTAATACCTCAAAAGTAGCTTGGGATTTAGATTTTAACTTTGGCACCAATAAAAGCAAGGTCAAAGAATTGCCTGGCTTCTTATCCGAAGTATATTTATCTGATTCTTGGACTTTCAGAAACTCCGCTGCTGGCGCAGCAGTTCTTAATGGCTCATTATTTGGATTACGCGGGAAACGACCAGTAAGAAATGACAAT
>NZ_DATJCY010000404.1:0-23135 GCF_035577925.1 Gelidibacter sp.
AGGTATTTAGATACATAGAGAAAACTATGTTATGTGTTTAAAAAAACAAGTGGCGAACTAAATCTTTAAAATGATTATATTGAGAGTTTAACCACATGGGCACATAGAAAAACTATGTATCTATGTGTTTAAAAATGACATGTAGTTGAAATTTATTAAAATATCCGCGCTAAATAATCATAATGCTCACCTTCCATGATCAATTCACATTGTAGTCCTGCTTTTTCAGAAGCAGATGATAAGGTTTCAAAATCTAAATATAACCAAGTGATGAGGTCGGCATCTTCACCTTTATAGCTCAAAAGGTAATCAAGTTCACCATAATAATTAGCATTAAGATCCTGCCAGTAACCGCCATCCTCATCTTCGTACATGTATTTAATGTCTGTAGAATCGACTAAAATTTGTCCGTTGGGATTTAATAAGGTTTTAAGGTGTTTAAGGTAATGTGGTGTTTTTGCGAGGGTTTCAAAAATTCCGGTGCCATTCATCATCAGTAAAATGGTATCAAACTTTTCGGTTTCGTCCAAAACAGGAATCTGCTCAGCATTTCTAATTCCAAGTTTTTGTGCAACTTCAATAGCGCCTTTAGAAATATCTATCGCTTTAACATCAAAGCCCTTATTTTGAAGGTATAAGCTATGGATACCTGCACCACAACCTACATCTAAAATCCGTCCTTTGGCAAGTTGTAAAGATTTTTGCTCAAGTTTGGACATGTCTTTATAATCTCTAAACAAATAATCCAAAGGCATTTCGTCGTCTTCGGAAATATTTGTTGAGGTAATGATGTTTTCGGTGTAATTTCCGTTGTAATAATCTAATAATGCTTTTCCAAAAATGTCGTTCATTGAAATCTATTTTTAATTTCTATCCAATACGGAAATCTAAAGTTTTAATTGTATTATTTTTATAGCCCAAAGGCGATGTATAACGTTTTTTAAAGTTCGCAAAGATAGGGATAAGTAAATGAAACCAACTTTGTGAATCAAAAAACGAGCAGATGTCAAATTAAATAAAAAGACACGTTATATATTATGTGTTATAATTTTAAGGAGAACCCTAAGTAGAATAAACCCTGAATTCATCATGAAGAAAAATATTCTTTTTTTAATGCTATCCATCGGAATTTTTAATTTCTGTTTTTCACAAGAATGGCTAACCTCGTTGGAAACCGCCAAACGCGTGGCATTGGTTCAGAATAAATTTCTATTAATGATTTGGGAAGATGCCGCTTTAATTCCGTATCCGGTGTTGATGAATGATGAAAAGGGAAATACAATTCTCGTCGAAAATTTATTTGATTATGACGAAATCAACCGTGTTATTTGGGATTATTTTGTACCCGTTAAACTTAATGAACGTGTTTATTCTGAACTTTATGAACAGATTAAAAACACGAGAAGCCGAACTTATATGGCCCAATTTGAAGATGATAATATCAAAATAGTGGATGTAAATTTGAATATTATCAACACGTCAGATGGTCTTGAAGCGTATTCTAATCTGTCAAAATTTTTAAGCAAATATGCACTAAACACTTCGTTTCTAAATGCTGATTTGAGAAATTATTTGTTACAGAAAGATTTTGGAACAGCGTTCAGATTGGCTTCTAAGTATTTTGATTATGCCATATTGGTCCATAATAATGTTAGGGAAGATATCATTCAAATATCTGATTTGTATTTGGACGAAGCCATCGCTTTTTTGCCTGACAGCCGTTTGGAAGAGCACGGCAATTTTGAGCAAAAAGCAAAGCTGTTGGGTTTATCAAAATTCCTTTTGAAAAATAAACCAAGAAAAGTACAGCGACAGCTCAAAAAAATACAGACTTCCGAAATAGATCAAACCAATAAGGCGTTATTAGCTTTTTTGTATTACACGTCATATCAGCTTCAAAAGGATGAAAAAAACGCAGAATTGTGGAAAAGTGAAGTTTCTTTAGTAGATTTGAAGAGAGCTGAATTAATAATTAAACTACAATCTTAATCCGATGGAAACCATAATCACGTATTTCGAAACCATTCCGTCGCTTCATAGAAGTATTATTCTTGTTGGTGGAATCACTTTATTCTGGGTATTGGAGGGCTTATTGCCATTGTTTAAATTTTCTTATAAAAAATGGGAGCATGCTGTTCCAAATATATTTTTTACCATTACAACGGTAATTGTCAACTTTGGATTGGCGTTTTTATTGTTAAAAACCGCCGATTGGGTTAAAATCAATGATTTTGGAATTATCAATTGGTTGCCCGAAATGCCATTATGGTTGTACGCTCTTGTGGGCGTGATGCTGCTCGATTTTGCAGGTGCTTATTTGCCGCACTTTGTTGAGCATCGCGTCAAACTGTTATGGATGGTTCATCTCGTGCACCATACCGATCATCATGTCGACACAACTACGGCCAACCGCCATCATCCTTTGGAAAGTGTCATAAGATTTGTGTTTACGCTTTTTGGGGTTTTCATTATAGGTACACCAATTGCTTTGGTATTTCTTTATCAATCGTTGTCATTGGTGGCCACACAATTTACACATGCCAATATTAAATTGCCTAAAAAAATAGATCAGCTGATGAGCTATTTTTTGGTGTCGCCAGATATGCACAAGGTACATCATCATTATGTGTTGCCTTATACCGATTCTAATTATGGCAATATATTTTCTGTTTGGGATCGGCTTTTTGGTACGTTTATGGTTTTGGATCGAGAGAAAATCATTTATGGTGTGGATACATTTCCAGATGAAGTGGCGAATGGAAAAATTGGGGAATTACTTAAACAACCTTTTCATAAATACAGAAAACCAACCACTACAGCAGATTCTGTTGAATGATTGGTTCTATAATTTTAATATTATTGGTCATTTGATATTCAAAAATATCAGGTGTGGATTCATAAACTTTTCAGAAGAAAGTTTATTTATACAGCACGTATTTTTCGCGTACAAGTTTAAAATCTTCAAGTCCTTTTGACCATGAAGCTTTGATGTCTTTTTCTGAAACGCCTTTTTCTATTTGTTCCTGAAGTTTTTTGGTGCCTGCCAATTTCACGAAAAACGAATTAAAAAACTTCGATTTGTCCGCTGTATGATTATAGGCTTCAATAAGATATTGCAAATCAATTCCGGGTTTTACATCAACTTTGGATAAATCCCTTCCATAACAAAGTTTTCCTTGTTGTGGTGGTGTTTTTGCGCCTTCATTGGGTTGCGGGGTAAAACTAAATTTAAAATAATCCTTGTCCAAATCAGGACTTCCAAAAACCTGGAATTGTTTATTAGTGCCACGACCCAAGCTGACATTAGTTCCTTCAAAAAAGCAAATGCTTGGATATAAGGCAATGGATTGGTCGTTTGGTAAATTTGGAGATGGTTTAATTGGTAAACTATAATGCATTTGATGGTTGTAATTTTCAATAGTAATAACTGTCAAAGGGCACTGTATTTCATTTTTCAGCCATTTTTCACCGTTGATCATTTGTGCATATTCACCTATTGTCATTCCATGGGCAATAGGAATAGGGTGCATGCCTACAAAACTGGTATTAACTTTTTCTAAAATCGGTCCGTCCACATATTGTCCGTTAGGATTTGGTCGGTCTAAAATCAATAACGGAATATTGGCTTCGGCACAAGCTTCCATGACATAATGTAAAGTAGAAATATAGGTGTAAAAGCGGACGCCCACATCTTGAATGTCAAAAATTAAAATATCCAATCCTTTAAGTTGCTCTGGTTTTGGTTTTTTATTATCGCCATAAAGTGAAACTATTGGCAATCCGGTTTTAGGATCTAAACCATCTTTTATTTCTTCGCCGGCGTCAGCTGTTCCTCTAAAACCGTGTTCTGGAGAAAATACTTTTTTTACATCAATATTCAAACTTAACAATGAATCCACAAGATGCGTGTAACCATGGTCGTTAAAAATAACACTCGATTGATTGCCGACAACTCCAACCTGTTTATCTTTAAGTAGCTTTAGATACTTTTCCGTTTGGTTGGCGCCAACTTTTATAGTTTGCCGACTAGTTTCTTCTTCTTTTGGAATTTCTGTTTCATTTTTTGCTGTTCCTTTTCCACAAGAAATCAAAACTAAAACAGAGGTTATTATTATGGGGAATAATGTATTTTTGAAGTTCTTAAATTGTATCATAAATTTTGAATTACGAGTTTTTTATAGCTAAGCGCATTATTGGCAGTAAAGCGTATAAAAGTAGTGTATCAGCACCAATTATCAAAATTGGTATTGTGGCGATTGCTATAGGTATGGTGGTCATGCTCATTGCCATTGCTACAGGTTTTGGCCTTCAACAAAAAATAAGAGATAAGGTCGTGGCGTTCAATGGCCATGTGACCATTACAAATTTTGATAGCAATGCTTCTGATGAGTCTGAAATTCCCATTCAAAAGCAACAAGATTTTTATCCGGAATTCAAAAATATAGCAGGTGTTAAACATATACAGGCTGTTGCAACCAAGTTTGGTGTGGTGCGTACTGCAACCGATTTTGAAGGGATTGTTCTTAAAGGTGTTGGTTTAGATTATGATTGGACCTATTTTAAAGAGTATTTGATTAAAGGAAGATTGCCTGATTATTCTGGTGAAATGAACAACGAAGTTTTGATTTCGGAGTATTTGGCCAATAGGTTGCAGTTTGAGGTGGGCGATAGTTTTCAAACTGTTTTTAAAAAAGAAAATATTGATCAAATGCCTTGGTTAAGAGCTTTTGATATTGTAGGAATCTACAACTCTGGATTTAAGGAACTGGATGAGAAATTTGTGATTTCCGATATCCGTCATGTGCAACGCCTTAATAAATGGAGCGAAAATCAGATTGGCAATTTTGAAGTGTTTATTGACGATTTCGAGCAAATTAAAATTAAGGGTATAGAAATTTACGAAAATATTCCTTCAGATCTTGATGCGGTCACTGTAGAGGAAAAATATGTCTCCATTTTTGAGTGGATTGGTGTTTTTGATAAAAACACTTACGGAATTATCGGAATAATGATTTTGGTAGCTGGAATTAATATGATCACTGCTTTATTGGCCCTTATTTTGGAACGCACCCAAATGATCGGTATTTTAAAATCGTTGGGAAGTAATAATTGGAGCATCAGAAAAATATTTTTGTATAATGCCACTTATTTAATCGGGCTTGGACTATTTTGGGGGAATTTAATCGGTTTGGGATTGTTATTAACACAAAAATATTTTGGCGTGATACCTTTGAATTCAGCAGTGTATTATGTTTCAGAAGTGCCAGTATATTTAAGTTTAAGTTATGTTTTGATACTGAATTTTGGAACATTTATCATGTGTTTGTTGATGCTCTTGATTCCTTCAATCATCATTACAAAAATTTCTCCAGTCAGAGCGATGCGATTTGATTAAATAGTTGCTAAAGGGTAGTGGATAGAGATTAGTTTTAGTTTTATTGGCAAGTTTTCTGTGGATTGTCGCGCCTTATTGCAACACTATGTAGTAACTCAAAAAATCCTTGTACCTTTACAATCTTAAAATTAAATACATGGAATACGCAGAAAATATACTTGGGACCATTGGTAATACACCTTTGGTAAAACTCAATAGCTTAACAAAGGATTTGCCGTGTTTGGTTCTGGCAAAATACGAAACTTTTAATCCTGGCAATTCCGTTAAGGATAGAATGGCCGTTAAAATGATTGAAGATGCAGAAGCTGATGGCCGATTAAAACCTGGAGGAACCATTATTGAAGGTACTTCTGGGAATACAGGTATGGGATTGGCATTGGTGGCCATCGTAAAAGGTTACAAATGTATTTTTGTACTTTCTGATAAACAATCCAAGGAAAAAATGGATATCCTTCGCGCCGTTGGTGCAGAAGTTGTAGTTTGTCCGACGGATGTTGCCCCTACTGATCCACGAAGTTATTATTCGGTTGCCAAACGTCTGAGTGAAGAAATACCTAATTCGTGGTACGTTAATCAATATGATAATTTAAGCAATACCAAAGCACATTATGAAAGTACAGGTCCAGAAATTTGGAAACAAACCGATGGAAAAGTTACTCATTTTGTAGTTGGCGTTGGAACAGGCGGAACGGTTTCTGGTGTGGGCAAATATTTGAAAGAACAAAACCCGAATATCAAAGTCTGGGGGATTGATACTTATGGCAGTGTGTTCAAAAAGTATCATGAAACCGGTATTTTTGACGAAAAAGAAATTTATCCCTATGTCACCGAAGGTATTGGTGAAGATATACTTCCTAAGAATGTCGATTTCAGTATTATTGATGGTTTTGAAAAAGTGACTGATAAGGATGCTGCAGTTTATACCCAATTATTGGCCAAGGAAGAGGGTATGTTTTTAGGGAATTCTGCTGGTGCAGCAATCAAAGGATTATTGCAATTAAAAAAACATTTCACTAAAGACGATGTGGTTGTCGTGTTATTTCATGATCATGGCAGCCGTTATGTTGGCAAAATGTTCAATGACGAATGGATGAAAAACATGGGGTATTTGTAATTAAGAAACCACTTTTATAATACTTTTGAAATTGAAAAGTATAGATAGTAAAAAGCGTCATGAATATTTAAATTCATGACGCTTTTGTTTTTAAGATTCTTTATAAAATCAATTTACTTTTACTCGAACACCTTCGCTATGACTCGTAAATTCAGGGGCATACATACTTTGAATGGTGGTAATGCCATTGCTCATATCGCCACTATTATTTACGCGCAAATCATATTCAAAAACATAAACACCTTTTGGTAAATAGTCAAAAAAGAAGTGCGTGGCTGCATCTTTTGTACTTTCATAATAGCCCAAACCATCTTGGTATTTATAAGATGATAGCACATTGACCGGTTCAAAACCTGCCGCACGCATATCTTTCATGTGTACAAACTCCATAGCTCTATCACTTCGTAATTCGATGCGAACGCGTACCAAATCGCCAACCTTTAAATCAGTTTGTGGTGTGATCTCTAAAATTTGCTCACCTCTATCGGTATTGGTTTTTAAGAACAATTTTTTATTCAATTTTAATGGCGTTTCTGCAAAGGTGATTTTATCTAAATCCTCAAAGTATTGCCAGTATAAGCCTCCCCATGCAATACCATCACCTTTTTTGGTTAAGGTCACATTGGACATTTCTGGTTTTATTTCAGAATTGTTCCAAGAGGTTTTATAATAACCAGTTCCAGCTTCTACTTTTACATTTTCTAATTGTGCAGGATTGATTTTTTCGCCACCTACAACAACATCGACCGCATCCGTAACACTCAACCAATCGCTACCTTGCAATAACAATGCATAAACCGCTTCGGTGGTGGCTTTGGTGGTTTTCCAACTATTGGTCTGTTTGTTTTTGAGCAACCAGATTTTTAAATTATCAATAGTTTTTATGTCATTTTGAATTTCCGAAAACGCTTCAATCATTAGTGCTTGCGTTTCAATAGGCGCTTGGTACCAAAACCAAGATCCTTTGTTATCTTTCCAATACATGCCCAATTCAGCGGAAGTAATGCTGTTTTGTTTTAAGGATTTTAGGATGGCATTAGCCGTTTTTGAATCCTTGGTGCGGTGCGAAACCATCGCCATCAATCCTTTGGCATATAACGAGCGTTTTAACCAGTATTTCTGAATTTGCGTTTGGTAATAATCGGTAATAGTTTGTACCTCTTTGCTTTTTGCAATTTCCGGAAAAAAACTGCGCATATACAAATAATGCAATTGGGTATAACTTAAATGATCTTTGTTGAGGTCGACATTTTTATCGTATTTGCGAAGATCTTTATATTCTTGAACAAATTCAGCATCCAAATAGCTAATGGCTTTTTTGATCATGGCATCCGAAGCTATTTTATCAACGTTGACGTTAAGTTGTTTTAAATGTCCAAAACCTGAAATGATTTGTTGCGTAATAAATCGGTGGGGTTGTCCGCCTTCAAACCACGCCCAAGCACCGTTTTTCATTTGGTTATTTTGAAGTTTCCGTTGTGCCGATTGCAATTCGTTGGTCATTTTATTCAGATCAAACAGCAATGCAATGCGTTTTTTCTGTTCAGTTTCGGATTCGGCATCGCGTAACCAAGGTGTTTCCTCAATCAGAATATTTTTCAGTTCTTCATTTTTTTCAAGATTGCTGATCAGAGCATCTTGTGAAGCCCATTGGTCGAAAACCTCTTTAATTCGTGGGTTGCTGTTGGCAATATGGCTGGCCAAAGCATTAGCGTAATATCTGCTAAAAATTTGCTCATTACAGTCGTACGGATATTCCATTAAATAAGGCAAAGCTTGAACCGCATACCACGCCGGATTGGAAGTCATTTCCAAAGTCAACTTGTGGTTTTTCAAAGTCGAAGATTTGTTGGCTGAGCCTGTCGAAGCCAATTTATCTAAAGTAAATGTTTTGGTTTCATTAGAGCGAATCCACATCGGCAAGGTTTCTGTTACCAACAAGCGGTTGGAAAGTACGGGAAGTACATTCTGTTCGCCATCGCTAAAAATACCCGATTTTGCAATCACTTTATATTGAACGGCATCCACATCATCAGGAATATTTAATTGCCAGGTCATTTGCGTATTCCCTTTAGCATCTACTGAAAACGTTTTTCTATTGTTCGAATTGTTGAGTTTTGCATCAATAGATTGGCCGGTCATCGCATCAAAAAGTTGTAAAACCACTTCGCCAGATAATGATTGTTCTGTAAGATTTGCAATTTTTGTACTGATAGAAATGACATCGCCATGACGTAAAAAACGCGGTGCATTGGGTATGACCATCAATTCTTTTTGTGTGACGGTTTCTAAAGAAGTCGTTGCACTTTCTAAAGATTTGGTATGTGCCAACAGTTGTAATTTCCATTTGGTCAATGCTTCTGGTGTTGTGAAACTAAAAGTAATAGTACCATCGGCATCGGTTTGCAATTGTGGAAAGAAAAAAGCAGTTTCCTGAAGGTTTTTCCGAATAGCAACTGATTCTAAATCCTCTTTTGGTTCAGGTGGCGCAGGAGGGTTAGCTACTTGATTTTGTATAGAATATTCCGCTAATGCCGTTTCTTCTACTTCAACAGAATCCTCCATTACCATTATTGCTTCTGCCTGGGCAGCCGCAGGTTTTCCTTTTGCCATTCTCATTTGCATTAGGTTATATCCTCTATTTCCAAAATAAAAGCCAAACCAATTCCATTGGTCATAATTTTGCTGTTGATAACTCGGATTATTGGTAGGCAAATTGACATAAAACCCTCCATTTCCAAAACTTTCCACGGCTCGTCGTTGGTTATGGCTGTAATAATGCGGTTGAAATAATGGACTGAACTGCCATTGATGCGGTTGAAATTGATCTAAGGACATGTCGTACATACTCGCCAAAAGTTCAGTACTTACTTTATCACCTTGCGGACCTTTAATGTTGAAACTCCAAGTTTCGTCTTGGCCAGGTTGCAATTGATCCCTGAAAGTTTTGGTTTCAATGGTCAATTCAGATTTTGGATAAGGAACAGCAATAGCTAGTGTGCCCGATTGGAAACTGTTAAAAGCAGCATAACTGTAATGGATTGCAAATCCGCCCAAATCAGTATCAGTTACCGGAATAGCAATTGTTTTTTTATTATTGCTTAACGGAATTATGTAAGTTTTGATGATTTTTTGATCTTTTTCTACATCCATGGTTACCACTAAATTTTCGGCAGCACTTCCAAAAGTAACAAGTACATTTTGACCTGCTTTATAAATAGATTGATCGGTGCTGACACTAAACAATTGATGGTCCGGAAGCGTTTTGTCTTCTGAATTAAATATAAAAGTCCGTGCTTCGTCTTTTACCAATTGCCCAAATTTGTCGGTGCTTTCCAAAACAACGATATAATTGCCAGAATCCCATTTTTTAAGATTTTCCAATTTAATTTCCTTCGATTTGGACGTATCAAAATTGGCTTCAAAAACCATTTTTCCTTTTTCCCAAGTTTCTGGATTGTGTTCATCTTGATAAGCTTCATGCGGGAATAATTTTTTAAATTCTTCACGAGACAATGACTGATAATCTGGTGCAGCCCATGGACGTGGTCTTAAAACTTGATTTGGCCCTGTAAGTCTATAAATTTTGACGGTGCCCTGAGCAGGTACAAATTCGCCATTTAGGTTTTTTGTGCTTATTGCAAGTTGATGGTTTCCTATCGTTTTATCCAATTGTCCGTTGATCCCAATCGTAGCTAAAAGCGCATGATAACCCACATTTACAATGGTTGTAGCACTTCGGGTTTCGCCATTAAGATCGGTCACATCGGCTATGATTTCATAATTGAACACTGGCAGATTGATTTTATCCACACTTTCATCGGGAATGGCTTTAAAGGTAATTTCAAAATTACCATCTTTATCCGTGATGCTTTCGCCATGTGCAATTTCCTGAGGTTGACTGTTAAACCAAGGTCGGTACCAATAATACCAACGCGGAAATTGGACTTTACGATGCACACGATAAACGACTTTGGCATCCGTAATGTTACTTCCTGCATAAGCTAATGCTGTTCCTTTTATCGTGACCGAATCGTTAACTTTAAAGGTTTCGGTTACAGGATTAAATTTGGTTTCAAATTTTGGACGCTTGTATTCTTCAACAGAAATATTCGTGTAACCGTAATTTCCAGCGAAGATGCTTAGACTAAAATTGCCCGTTAATCCGTTACTAGGTAAGATAAATTCTCCCGCAACCGATCCGAAATCATTGGTTTTGAGTTCCAGTTCCTTAACCACTTCGCCATTCACATTTTTGAGGATCACTTTTGCAGGTTGATTGGCATAAACGCTTGTTTTGTTGTTTTCTCTTTTTGTGGCAATGCCTTTAAAATAAACAACTTGTCCGGGTCTGTAAATACTGCGATCGGTAAATAAAAACGGTGCATAACTAATTTGGTCTTCCTTTTCTTTTTGACGGTAATAGCTATTGCTATAATAATTTTTGAAGTATGCAGTTTCCGAATTATAAGTCGCCGTGATGTCCATATTATAAAAACGGTTTTCCGAATTTTCTAAACTGAATTCACCATTCCTATCTGTCTGAAAATTTTCTGTTTTGAACTCGTTATTATAGTTTACCTGATATTTGACGGTCACTTTGGCACCGGAGATAGGTTTTCCATTGGATCTATTGATCAATTGAAAAAGCTCTCTATTGATATCTGATTTGCTTACCAATGCCATATTGGTCACTTGAATAGTTTTATAGGCAAGAAAATCGCCTTTTGAAAAATCTGGTGTGGCTACGATAAGATAATGCCCATTGTTCAGTTTTGGAACCATGACCTCTGTGGTATGCACCTGAAAATCCTTTTCATCTATAAGCACATTTTGCCACTCTTCTTGGGCTTTCAGGTTTTTAATAAATGAAGACCGCTCTTCCTTTCTGTAAATTTTATTGAATTTCTCTAATTCTGATTCCGAAAGCTTATAAATTTTAAATTTTAAATTCTTTATATTAGAATATTGGATTAATAATCGGCTGTTTTCCTGAACAGGAATGGTGTTTTCGGCCGTTAATTGCAAGGAGGGTTTTAAAATGATTTCTTTTAAAATAATACATTTTTCTGCGCCTTTACTTTTAGGAAAAGATGTTGTTGTAGCATCACAAATTGCTATGGCATCTTTGAGTTTCCAACGCATTTCAGTATTGGTTTTAGGGTCAAAATTTTGACCTTGTTGATAGTATAGTGAAGCTATTTCAAAATTATAAAGTGTAGAAACTTCATGGTTTTTATAAGTTTCAAATGTTTTTTTAAGGGTGTTCAAAAAGATGGCATCCTTATCATTAAATGTTGCATTGTTTTTAATGAACTGTAAACGTTGAATATCCACATCAACCAAGGCATGAGGATCCTTGTCATTAAGATGAAAGTTGATTAAATTTTTATAAATTTTCAGAGCTTTTAATTGTAACGACGTCGAATCTTGATCGGTAATTTTCAATCCTGAGAAGATCTTAGCTTCACTTAAAAATTTAGGATTGTCAATCGTGAATTTGTAAGCCGGTTGACTAATACTATTTTCATTGGTTTCATAAAATTTAAGCGCATTCTGATTTAAAAAATCAAAAAGTGTTGGTCGGTATAATTTTGAATCTTTTTCAGAATGCAAAAGTGCGTCATAATTTGACAATGGGGTTTGTTGAAGTATTAATTCGTTTTTAAGCGAATTTTGATAATAAACGTCAATTTCTGCAAACAACGTCTGTAAATCCCAAGTTCTGAAATCTTCTGTATTTACCTTGTTTTCTGTGTGTGTTCTGCCATAAAATTGATAACGATTTTCCTGAAAATATTGCCAGTAAAGATTGGCAAGTAGGTTTTCAAGAATATTTTTTGCTGGCGCGTTACTTTTAGCAATTTGTGATTTAAAGTCGTTGACAATTTTTAATTGTGCATCTTCATCTAAAATGAGTGCATACTTACTTTTATAAAATAAACTTTTAATTTGTTGCGACGTGTTTTGGTCGGTAACGGCCTGTTTTGAAATCTGTTCCACAACTTCCAGAGCAGATTTTGTTAAACCTTCAGATTCTAGTTTTTCAACTTGTTTCCATAGTTTTTCGTAAGTATTGGATTGACCTTGAGTGAAAAGTGAAAAGCATAAGATCATAGAAAATGTTATAAAATGTTTCATCATTTGGATAGGTTTAAATTCTTAAAAAGAATTATTTTGGAAACTCATTGGTGTTTTAACAACGACGAAAAGCACCAAATTTATTTCCATTGTGTGAAGTTAATGCTTTTAGAAGTTTGTTTTTATTATCTTTTTGTCAATTACGCAAAAACAATACCACAACAATGTTTATTTTTGGATTCAGAGCATTTTGTATGAAATTCATTGTCTTTTTTCTCTTTACATGTTGATTGCCAATGGCCCGACAGAATTTGAAATAGCAGAACAATTTTTGCTTGAAAAAAAATTTGCAAAAACGGAAGAAGGTTTTGCGAATTTATATAAAGCTTTGAAGTACTTTGATAAAGGTGTTTTTACTATGAAATCTGTTTATTCTTGGCGAATCTCTGTGAAACTATGCACGCTAAGTCGCAGAGGCGCCAAGTAAAATCCATGAAATTCGCGCAATTAATGTCTAACAAAACTTTGTGAGTCTCTGTGTTTTCTCCGTGGAGCTCTGAGAAATTATGCACGCAGAGTCGCAGAGCCGCAGAGTAAAATCCGTGAAATTCGCGCAATTAGTTTATAACAAAACTCCGTGTATCTCTGTGTTTTCTCCATGGAGCTCTGTGAAATTATGCACACAAAGTCGCAGAGGCGCAAAACCGCAGAGTAAAATCCGTGTAATTAGTGTAATTCGTGTCTAAAAAACAAAAACTCCTTGAATCTCAGTGAAATTAGTTCTCGCAAGAAGCGCAAAGTTATTAATTTGCTATGTTAACGCGATATCAGTGCTAATCAGCAAAATCAGTGTCATCAGCGTTCTGTTCCAATAAAGGGATATTGTGCTATTTCTTTGTGAGACTTTTTGTTATAATTTTAATTCAGTTCATCAATATCACCCTAAAAATCATTCGTGAATTCGTATCAAAAAACTATCTTTGAAGCTTTGAAAAACAGACTATGAACGTACATTTTATAGCTATCGGTGGCAGTGCCATGCACAACCTTGCCATAGCTTTACACAATAAAGGATATCAGGTAACTGGAAGTGATGATGAGATTTATGAACCTTCCAAATCGCGATTAAAACAAAAAGGTTTATTGCCAGAAAATTTTGGCTGGTTTCCTGAAAAAATCAACACCACTATTGATTCTGTTGTTTTGGGAATGCACGCCAAAGCAGATAATCCTGAACTTTTAAGAGCACAAGAACTGGGATTGAAAATTTACAGTTATCCAGAATTTTTATATGAGCAATCCAAACACAAAACTCGTGTGGTCATTGGCGGAAGTCATGGTAAAACAACGATTACATCCATGATTCTTCATGTGATGCAATATCACGATATTGATGTGGATTATATGGTGGGTGCGCAATTGGATGGTTTTGATATCATGGTAAAGTTGACCGATACCAATGATTTTATTGTTTTGGAAGGCGATGAGTATTTGAGCTCGCCAATTGATAGACGTCCAAAATTCCAATTATATCAACCTAATATCGCACTTTTAAGTGGGATTGCTTGGGATCATATCAATGTGTTTCCAACTTATGAAGGTTATTTGGAGCAGTTCAAAATTTTTGTGGATAGCATTGTTAAAGGCGGAAGCATTACCTACAATGAAGAAGATGACGAAGTGAAAAGGGTAGTGGAAGACTCAGAAAACACCATTAGAAAGTTGCCTTATCACACACCAGAATATACGGTTGAAAATGGCAAAACACTTTTAGAAACTCCCGAAGGTCCGTTACCAATTGAAGTTTTTGGAAAACATAATTTGAACAATTTGGCAGGTGCGAAATGGATTTGCCAACACATGGGTGTTGATGAAGACGATTTTTATGAAGCCATTGCAAGTTTTAAGGGCACTAGTAAACGCTTAGAAAAATGAGCTGAAGGTAAAAAACAGTATTGCTTTTAAGGATTTTGCACATTCGCCAAGTAAAGTGAAAGCCAGTACCAAAGCCGTAAAAGAGCAATTTCCGGATAGAACAGTTATTGCTGGTTTGGAATTGCACACCTACAGTAGTTTGAATGCCGATTTTTTAAAGGAGTATAAAAATACATTGGATGTTGCCGATGTTGCTGTTGTTTTTTATTCGCCACACGCTGTTGAGATTAAAAAACTAAAAGAAGTCACCAAAGATCAAATTGCCAAAGCCTTTGAACGCGACGATTTAATTATTTATACCAATCCCGATGATTTTAAGAACTTTTTATTTTCACAAAATTTTGAAAATAAAGCGTTGTTATTGATGAGTTCAGGAACTTATGGTGGTTTAAACTTTGACGAAGTGAAAAGTTTGATGGTATAAAGTTCTTTAAAAATATGAATGAAAAAAGCCATTAATGGGAATTAATGTCTTTTTAAATTATATAGGGATCTAATTTTATTTTATCTCGACCACTTCCAATTCAAAAACTAAATTTTGACCAGCAAGCGGATGATTGCCGTCCACAACAATATAATCGTCTTGAACTTCCACAACTCTAAATTGATGTTCAGTGCCGTCAGGTGCTTGGGAAGCTAATCCCATCCCAACTTCTGGTGCAATATCTTGTGGCAATTGGTCTTTTGGTACTTGATGAAATAATTCGTCCAAAATATCGCCATACGCTTCTTCCTTAGCTATTTCGATGGTTTTTTTGTCGTTTAATTTCATGTCGATAAGCGCATTTTCAAAACCAGGAATCAGTTGGCCTTCGCCTAAAGTAACTTCTAGAGGTTCTCGTTCGAGTGAACTATCAAAAATTTGTCCGTTGGTTAATTTTCCTGTGTAATGTACTTTTACCGTATCATTTTCTTTTACTTGGCTCATAAATCCTTTTTAATATTTATATAAGTTGCAAAATTATAATTTATATAAGTGCTGACAAGGTTTTAATGTTTTAATCAAGTTTTATTAAGAAAAGCTTAACGTAAAAAGATGGTATTGATACTTTGCAATACCATCCAGAAATACAGTAGTTTATTGTTTCACTTCAGCTTTATTGCTCGAACACAGATGACACTGATTTAGATGATTTTTCACTGATTTTCTTTGGACACGGATTACACGGTTACACTGATTTTCAATTTCGACTTCTCTTGATATTAGTATCGATTTTAACATCAATTTCGACTTTAGTTAAAGTGATTTTTCTGAATTAAAATAGTTATTAAATTCAGCTCATTATCGCAAAAAATAAATTAATTTAGATGTGAATTTATAATTTCTCACTGATTATTAACTTAATAAACGTTGTAGATGAAATTTGATTCGTCGCTTTTCCGTAGAAAATCGGTAGCTCAACTTAGCCATGACTCCGAAACTTCCTCCTTAAAAAGAACATTGACTGCTTTCGATTTGACCATGCTCGGCATCGGTGCTATCATTGGCACAGGTATATTTGTATTGACAGGTGAAGCAGCAGCAGGAACTCGAGATGCTTTGGGAGCAGGACCGGCTATCACCATCAGTTTTGTAATTACGGGTTTGGCATGTGGTTTTGCGGCGATGTGCTATGCCGAATTTGCGTCCATGATTCCTGTTTCTGGCAGCGCTTATACCTATGCCTATGCGTCCTTTGGTGAAATTATTGCATGGATTATTGGTTGGGATTTGATTTTGGAATATGCTATCGGAAACGTTGCGGTTGCCATTGGTTGGGCCGGTTATTTTAAAGATCTTTTACAAGGTTTAGGTATTCATTTGCCGCCGTATTTGCTGGCGTCAACAGGAACAGAATTGGTACAATTGCCTAATGGCGAATGGCATCCACTAACCGGTGCGTTGGGCACACGACTGGGCGATCAGATAAGTAGTATGCCGCATGAAATTTCTCTTTTAAATTTACCAGCGCTCATCATCACTTTTGTGGTGACAGTATTGCTTATTATTGGTATTAAGGAATCGGCAAGAACCAACTCCGTATTGGTTATGATAAAATTACTTCTTGTAGGATTGTTTTTATATTTTGGTTTTCCACATTTCAATCCAAGTGAACATTGGCAAAATTTTACTCCCAATGGCTGGAATGGGATTATGAGTGGCGCGGCTCTTGTGTTTTTTGCCTATATCGGTTTTGATGCTGTGAGTACGACTGCTGAAGAAACTAAAAATCCGCAACGAGATTTGCCGATTGGGATGATCGCGGCTTTAATCGTTTGTACGATCTTGTATATTGCCGTATCGGCTGTGTTGACCGGAATGGTCTCTTTAGATATTCTTGCGAATGAAAAACCTATTTCGGCAGCTCTGAATGCTGTTGGCGAAAATAAAGTCGCATTTATTATTTCATTGGGAATTACACTCACCATGCCAACAGTTTTATTGGTCATGCAAATGGGACAGATCCGTATTTTCTATTCAATGAGCCGTGATGGATTATTGCCTAAAAATTCAGTAGGGTGAGCAAAAAATTCAAAACACCGGCTTATTCGACAGTAGTAGTAGGTTTATTGGTCGGACTTTTGGCAGGATTTATGGATATTGGTGCCGTGGCGGAACTGACCAATATCGGAACGTTATTTGCCTTTGTCCTCGTGGCTATCGGCGTTTGGATATTAAGAGTGCAACAGCCGGATAGAGTTCGGAAATTTCGAGTGCCAGCTTATAAATTTGTTTGTTCGGGGGCGATAATAGTCTGTGGTTATTTGATGTTTTCTCTGCCTTGGATCACTTGGCTCCGGTTTATTATCTGGATGGCAATCGGGATTGTGGTTTATTTTATTTACAGTAAAAGACACAGCGTATTAAATGATGATGAACAAAATTTATAACGACTTTTAAAAATGAGAAAAGCACTTCATTAGAAGTCTGGTTTTCGATTAACTTCCAATCAAATGCTTTTCTTAAAATTTAAATTTAGGTGTTTAAATTTTTATTTCAGAATTAAATGTTGAATAAAAAACTCCATCATTCTGCTGAAATTTACTGCCGTATGTCCTAGGTCAGGACCCACTTGAACTTCAAAGCTTTTGCCTGCTTTTTGTAGCGCTTGAATCAATTGCAATGAGTTTGCCGGATGCACGTTATTGTCATTGGTGCCATAAAAAATCATCAATTCACCATTCAGATTATTGGCATAGCTCATTAAATTGGAGGCATCATAACCTTTTTTATTGTTTTCAATAAGGTTCATGTAACGTTCTGTATAAATGTTATCGTAGTTTCTCCAATCGGTTACTGCTGAATTTGCAACCGCTGCATGATAAACTTCCGGAAATCTTAATAAACTCATTGCAGCCACGGTGCCACCATACGAAGTGCCATAAACGCCAACTCTGGTCTTATCAAAATATGGGCGGTTGTACAATGATTTTATACCTTCGGCGAAATCGTCCATTTCGACAATTCCTAAATTGCCATACAATTTATCGAGCATTTTTTTACCGCGTCCACCAACGTTTCTTCCGTCGATATTGACCACTAAAAATCCAAATTCAGTGATTGGGCTTGGCAACGTGAAGTTTTCAGTAAATGCATTTGTACTTGGTCCGCCATAATTACTTAAAATCAATGGATATTTTTTTGAAGGATCAAAATCCGATGGAAAATGAATCAAACCATCCAATTGCGTTTCGCCGTCGGCTGATGTAAATTGAAATCTTTCAACAGTTTTTAAGCCTAATTCATTGAATTTTGACCAATCAGATTTTACAATTTCAGAAACTACTTTTCCTTTATCGTTCATCAAATTCATAAAAGGAGCGATGTTGTGCGTTTGTGCAATATCAACAAAGTGCTTACCATTAGGCGATAAAATGACGTTGTGATTGTATGCTGGATCGGTTAATCGCACATCATTTTTACCATCAAGTTTAACGCGGTGCAACTGCATTTTCATGTGATTGTCGCCACTTGCTGCTAAATAATAAACGAGTTTTTTGGCTTCATCGACGTCTACAATTCTACGCACTTCAAAATTGTGATCGGTAATTTTGTTGATCAATTTTCCGTTAAAATTATACAAATAATAGTTTTTAAAGCCGTTGCGCTCTGACATCCAAATAAAATGTTTGTTGTCTTTCAGTTTGTAGAATTCAGGAGAATTGAGGGTAAAACTTGCTGGCCATTCTTCCCTGACCACAACTCGGGTTTTTCCGGTTTCCGGATCACCAGCTTTCAATTCCATAATATCTTGCTTGCGATTGGTGCTATGAAAAAGCAATTCTTTACCATCTGGCGACCATTCTATGTCATACAAATACGTTCCGATAGCCCCATCGTTATAAGGTTGGCCGTCGCGCGTATCAAGAACAGTTGTTTTTTTAGTTTCTAAATCATAAACCAACAAATCAACAGGAAGGTTTTTTGCGCCCACTTTTGGATAGGCCTCAACTTCTACCGAGTCTTGTATTTTTGTTTGGTGATAGAGCACATAATATTTGGTGGCATCTTTTTCTTCAAATCGATAAAAAGCTACTTTTTTACTGTCCGGCGACCACCACATGGCAGTATTTTGATCAAGTTCTTCACCATAAACCCAAGTTGCAATGCCGTATTTTATCTGATTTTCGTCGTTGCCATCCGTAGTGATTGCAGTGACATTGGAGCCATCAGGATTGCTGATGTACATATTTCTATCTTTAGTAAACGCCTTAAACTTTTCATCGGGAGAAATTGCCGAGGCATATTGACGGCCGCGTTCTGGACGATCACCTCTTGAAAATTGAGATCTTGGGGCTGGTGTAAATTCTTCCGATTTAATCACTTTTTTGAGTCCTACATCATAAGTATTTAGCTGACCGTCATCAATATAAGTAAAGGTTTTTCCGTCGGCACTCCAATTAACATTAGGCGATATCCTTTTCACCGAACTGTATAATTGCGATGACATTTGTTGATACTGATCGTATCTTGGCATCTTTTTAAGTTTGTCCTGAGCGGTTGTTGTACTTGTTGCAATAAAAAATGCAGCTAATAAAAATACGGGAAGTATTCTTTTTGAAGATTTGAAAATCATGAGAATGTATTTAAAGTTTAGTAAAAAGTAAAGTTACTTGAAATTGGGAATTAAGAAAATGAAAGTTTAAACAAGATTGACCATTTCCGAGTAAATTTGAAAGGTTTGATGTGAATTTCAAATTGTTGCACAGTTTTTAAGAAAAGAATTGAAAAATATGATTTCCTTTTCATCATAACAGTAGAATTTTTAAAACTGATGGAAGATCAAAATTTTATAAAAAACCTCAATCGGTGAGATGTGCCAGCTGGTTTTCTACAGGTCCTGAAAGTGTGTTGATTGTTTTGGTTCGGAATAATTTCTCAATAATTTCCCTTCCTTTTTTATATTCATCATGAATCGGACAAGGATGTTCGCAAGAGCATTTACTCAGACCCAAACCGCATTCGTTAAATAAATCCTTGCCATCAATCGTATCAACAATAGTGATGATGGGTTGTAAGCATTGTTCTTTTGTGATATAAAATCCGCCGGAAGGACCTTTGGTACTATTGATGATTTTATGGCGTACCAAATTTTGTAGAATTTTGCTTACCGTATGTTCACTGGCATTAATGTCCTGCGAAATTTCCTTAACGCCCAGTTTTTCTCCGGTTTCTTCTTTGGAAGCCAAATAAATAACTGCCTTTATCGCTGTTTTACAAGTTTTGCTCAACATTATTATAAGGATAAAAATTCATGACCTGCTTCCGAAATCATGCTTTGATCCCACGGTGGTTGAAAGGTTAATTTGACTTGAGTTTTACAGTTGGGAAAAGATTCTTTCATGGATTTTGTTGTGGCTTCTACGATAGATTCGCCCATGGGACAAAACCGTGTGGTCAATGTCATGATCACATCAATGTCATTGCTGTCTTCCTTAAAATCTATTTCATAGACAAGGCCGAGATCTACAATGTTCAAATCAATTTCAGGATCCATGACAAAGTACAATCCTGTCAGGGCAATGTCCATTTTCGCGATGTTATTTGTTTTTATATTCATTTAATTTTGCTTTATGAAAGAAGATTTTAAACACATTAAAATTATAAAGTACTGCGGTAATCAAAAGAAAAACGGCACCAATATTCAAAAATAAAATACTTGATAATACAATTCCGCAACCGAAAATTGTAAATCCAAGTAAATAAGATCCACTAGTCACTTTGAAAATTGTATTGTTAAAAAGATCTTTGGGATTTGGCGTTTTTCCTAATCCGGCAATACTTTTATAAACTTTGTTCCAAACAATAAACGGAAGCGTCTTAAACGTCATCCCTAAAATGATGGTCGTAATCCAACCAAAAAAAATGGTAAATCCATATAACATGACCAACTGTAAGCTATTTACGTTGGCCAAGATAATCATAATAATAAGCAATATTAATATTGGTACCAATGTTAATGCTACGGATAATATTGAGATTTTAACTTGTTCGTCCACTTTTTTCCGAATGCGTTGTTTGAACGACCAATAAATATGATTTCCGAAAATTAGGATAGCCATTCCAATCAAACCCAGTGAAATACTATAAAACGCAACAGATAGCGATTGGAAAAACAAAATTATGAAATTCAGTAATCCTGCGTTGATCAGGAAGTAAACTAGCCACAACCGTTTTTGATTTTCATATTTCGAAATTAAAAACATCGGGATTAATCGTGAACCAACACCAATAATCATGAGTAAAAACCATCCGATAATTCCCAGATGTGCATGAAGCGAAAGGAAGTTAATTGAGTTGATGGATAAGATATTCGATGAGAAATTCCAAACCAGTAACAATCCCAATAAAGTAGTGATGAACAGCCAAATAACCGAGGTGAACGCAAAAACAGCATGCACATTTTTACTTTTACTATGGTAAATACTCATCGCAAGATTGGCAAGATAACACATCACCGATAGGTTGATAAGCATACCGCCCATTAACGCGATGGTATTCATATCAAATTCATAAAATGCAAAAACCAATAGCGGAATGCCAATGGCCGCAAAGGCAAATGATAAATAAGCCAATACGTTACTGTGCAATTTTCCTTCAATCATTACCGGAAATAATTGATGGCTCGCACCCAAAATAATCATAGTTCCCCAACCCAAAGCCATGGTATGTGTAATGGCCAAGATATTCGGATTAAAATAATGCTGCGTAAATGCTGAAACATTACTAAGCATTAAAATGGTTGCTACTAAAAACGACAGCGCGGCATAAGCATAAAAAGGAAGCACCACGTTGTGCGATGTGTTTTTTATAGGGCTAGTAGGTCCAGTAATAAACATATCAATTTCTAAATATTAACAAGTGTACTTCGCCTTCGCTAATTTCCTTAATCCGATAATCAAAACCTTTATCAGAAAGTTCAGGAAGCAGAAATACGGGAATGCGTTTATGATACACATAAAGTGCCGTATTATCAGGAAGTTTATCAAGTTGTTCCAAAATGCGCATCATGGGTTGTGGCATTTCCAATTGCCGCACATCTATCGTGATCATTTTGTCGGCAAACTTTTGTGTGATGGCATCCCATCCGCTATCTGCACCTTTTGTGGAAATTTCTTGAATGGTCGTTTCATCAGATTTTTTATAGAAATAAGTTTCTACCAATTCGGCATCAATAGTATCGACATAAACGTCAAAACCTTGTTTTTCCAACATTTTAATTAGGGGCACCGGCTCAAAAGTATTAATGACTTTTAAAGCTTCTCCCGCATTAAGTGCTTTGACTTTATCTAGAATTAACGTTAACGGATCTTTTCCAGCAGCCAGCAAATCGCGCACATCAAAATCGATAATCTGATTTTTTCTAAGTGCGGTGATAAATCCGGGCAGTTCTTTTTTCTCTTCAATAACAGCTTCAGTTTGGATATCAATTTCAAAACCTAAAGGTTGAAGTGCATTAAAAAAATCAGATACTTCGCATCCCGCCATCTTTGAAGCCATAGCAATACTGGTCCGACCGGCAAGTAATTTTCTGAGCAATGGATTTCTAAGTTTGTCAAACTTTTTATCTATATTGATAATGGTTTCCATGGCATCGGGATGCGATTTTATAAGATGGGCAATTTTGGTATTTGCATTAATGGGTTTCATGATTATGTGCGACTTGATTTTGAAGTTTTATGGCTTTCGGAAAAAGAATATTATTTTCTAAATGGATGTGTAAATCCAGATCGTCTTCAAATTCATCAAGCATACGATAGAGTAGCGTATAACTTGCGCAAGCATCTTCTGGCAAGGTGTAATAATTGGTCAGCTTTCGGATTTCGTTCATTTCATTGCCAACCGAAGCGTGTTCCGCTTCATGTTGCGTAATAAAATGTTGAAATTCTTTGGAAGTCAAAGCACGTTTTGAAGCGTTTTCTTCACTATCATTTTCAAGAATTTTGAGCAATGGAAATAAGCGTTGCTCTTCTTTTTCCAGATGCGATAACATATCGTCATTAATGGTTTTTACCAGATTGTTGATACTTACCAATTCAGGATGGTTGGCACTGTGTACTTCCATTACTTTTTGCGCATAAGCTGTTAAATCCGGTAAGTTTTTTCGAACATAACGATGATGAACATTT
>NZ_DATJCY010000405.1:0-2663 GCF_035577925.1 Gelidibacter sp.
TACCATTTTGATAAACATAATCATAATAAGATACTAATTGTATATACACATCATCCCATTGATGATATTCATCAAAATAATCACATTCAGCCACCCTTTCACAATGAGATATATTTATGTTCCCAAACTTGAATGTAAATAATTTTACTTTCATGCCATTCTTATTTATATTGAAAGATTCTGTTCTCTCCTTAATAAATGCTTTTGTAATCATTCTCATAACATTATTTTAAAAATGGTTATTTCTTATATTCAATAAATTCAGTAGAAACAAAATCATCACTGTCAAGAATTATATTTTCATTATAATATTGTTCTTGAATTATAGCTTTAGCATCATCTATTGAATTAGCTTTAACATCAACACATCTTGATAATTCTTCTTTTATTTCGATAGTATAAGTTTTCATAATTATATACACTGTTTCGTGTCGTGCGCAACTTCAAAAATTATTGTTATGAATTACTGTAACTATAGTTACCTTCTTCAAGGTATCTCATAACATTTTCTATACTGTTACAATCCTTATGTTCCTCTTTCCCAACTGTAAAAGTTAGTTCAAAAATATATACTCCTCTATGGTTTACGATTACTTTTAATGATATAGGAATATCTTTTAAGTAGATTGTTTTCCCATCCAACATTTCAGCTTCTGTAATAGGCACAAGGCTATAATGTGAGAAGTCTGCAATAGGAACAGGCTTTGAATAAACTAATACACCATAGCGTGTATTATCATCCTCCCATCGCAAAAAATTATCGTTTGGATAAGTACCGATTCCAAAAGGTCTGCTAAACATGTGATATTTATATTCAGTTAAATCAATGTTTGCTACTTTGTCTTTTGAATTATTCATTTTGAGTTTCTTTAAGTGGGTTATTGTTATTTCTTATTTACATAGTAAAGATACTAATTTACTATTATACTAACTAATTTATAATGTTAAAACTCTCTGTAAGTGAGGACTGTAAAGGCTAAAAGATGTTACTAAAACACTAATAGTATAGCTACACACCATCACCAAACAAAAATTTTTTTTCCAAAATCATAAAACTTTCTTCTGCGGAGAACGGAAGTGTTGTCAAGGTTTTTCTCAAAAAAATACTCTTTTGAAAAAAGGAAGATTATTTTGAGAAAATGCACTTTAACCTTGACATTAACGGAGTTCGGAGTTTTCTTTGTTTTTGATATTAGAAAAAGAATTAATCAGAAGAATGACTGGAAGAAATAATTGATGTTCCTGTAAGGATCACTCAATTATTTTTGGAAGGAATGAAGAGGATTATAAAACGCTTTCCTCTCTCCCCAATGTTTGGGGGTTTAATGCAATTTTATAAGTCTTTTATTAATACGATAGTTTGAGTATTAAAACATAAAAGGCGAAGTAAAATTGCTATAAAATAACACCATCAGGTGACCTTTAGAACTTTCCTTGTAGTATCGAGCATCGACACATACAGCTACCAAAAAATGAATGAATGAAATGAAGTAAAAAAAAATATCATCAAGAGATTTTGTTTTTACTGGAATGGAATGAATTGATTTTGCTGTATGGGTATAATTGCCTTTTTACTTTGCGTATGAGGTACGAAGGAGAAAAGGAAAATGGCTGTTATACTCGATAAGTGAAGATACGGAAAGGAAGGTTCTATAATAATATCATTATCAGCTGTTGTATTTTATCATCCTCTTTCCTCTCTCCCCAATTTTGGGGGTTTAAACTCATTGTTTCCTTGCAGTATTTTTCACATCGAAAAGCACAACTACCAAAAAATGAATGAATGAAGTGAAGTAAAAAAAAATATCATTAAGAGATTTTGTTTTTACTGGAATGGAATGAATTGATTTTGTTGTGTGGGTATAATTGCCTTTTGAGATTTCGAATGAGGTACGAAATAAGAAATAGAAAATGGCTGTTATACTCGATAAGGAAAAATGCGAAAAGGAAATTATGATAATAAAATAATTCTTCAGCTGTTGTATTTTATCATCCTCTTTCCCCTCTCCCCACTTGTGGGGGTTTCAACGTAACACAAATAAAAAGCAAGCACCATCCGAAAATACAGAAATAGAATTATTACCAGTGAATGAATAATAAATAAAATACTATCAAAGGATTTTATTTTTATGAAATGAGTCGGTCAAGAATTCTTCTGTATGCGTGCAAAAAAAAGTTCTGTAACAAAGTGGAAGATCATTTTTTTGCACTTCGTAAATGGTGCAGCTTGATTTGTGTTACGATTTTTAAATGTCCTATCCATTGAAACAAAAAAAGAGAACAGATACTGTTCCCTTTTATAAATAACAACAACTAAAAACTATTGTATTCATCCCCACATTTAGACAAATACTCTTTCCATTCGTCTGCACTCCACCATCTCATTATTTCAATTTGTATTGAATTATAACTAATGGTCTTATATTTTCTATCAGCAACAGAATATGGATTACTATATACTCTAATTATAAATTTATTATTAATAATATTATAAGTTGAAACAATCTTCTCTCCATTACTTGTATATTTTGGCACATTATCCCATTTATCAGCTAAAACTTTACTTTCCCATTGCCTTTTCCAAAGTTCTACATTTGCCTTGTAATATTTTTGAACAACATCAATAAACTCTTTTAAATTCTTTGCATAACCAATGTTTTTAC
>NZ_DATJCY010000406.1:0-4581 GCF_035577925.1 Gelidibacter sp.
AAAATACGCTCAATACGTTTATGGTCGTTGATCCGTTGTAGGATGTCTCCAGTCATACGGGTATCAAAAAACGCAATGGGCAAATTCATCAACTTGATAAAAAAGTCGGACACCAAGGATATATTGATACGGGTACTCAAATGTAGCAAGATCCAACTGCGAATGACCTCTATGGATGTCCGACCAATAAACAGTGCCAATTGAGCAAAGAGGATCAAATAGATAAAATGGATGTCCTGATTTTTGATCCCCACATCCACGACACTTTGGGTCAAAAAGGGAAAAATGAGCTGGAGTAAACTGGCTGCGATTAATCCAATAACCAATTGCCATAAAAACTGCTTGTATTTGAATAGATATTTAGACAAAAATGAGAACCCAAATTTTTGTTCTTTCGCATCAAACTCTGAGCTGTAGAATTTTGGGGTTGGCTCTAATAATAAGGCAATGCCTTCTTCTGTTTGTACTGTGGCGTTGTTACCAATCCAATGTTTTAGGAATTCCTCTTCGGTGTATTTTAGAAGACCATGGGCCGGATCTGAAATATAAAAAGTTGCAGGCTTTTTCGAGTTTCTTCCCATCTGGAAGACGGTAGATTGGCTTTTGATTTTATGGAGTACAACATAATGGTTTTTGTTCCAATGGAGAATGCATGGTAGTGGTACTTCCATTAATTTTTCCAAGTTCACCTTGATGCCCAATGACCGAAACCCTAGTTTTTCAGCAGCTTCACTTAAACCCAATAAACTACTTCCTGATCTCGTGGTTTCGCTAAAATCACGTAATTCTTGTATCGCAATGGATTTTTTGAAATGCTTGGCAATGATTTTCAGACAGGTTGGACCGCAATCTTTGGCATCTTTTTGGTTATAAAATGGGAATCTTAATTTCAATGAAAACTTTGTATAGGTTAATTAATTGTATGGGGACAAATTGGTGGACTCATGTCTTATTAGAAGTATTTTGTTTAAAATAATTCCTTTAACTTATCCTTTAAATCACTCATTCCATTTGATGAATTTGTGTCATCGCCAACAGCATTAAGATAGCGTCCGATGATGTTTCCTTCTTTATCAATCAAAATATAAGCAGGAATTGCATAAATGTTGTATTGGTAAACAATGGTGTTTTTAGCTCTGCTTCTTCCAGAATATATCTGATGCCATAAATGTAATTTATTGGTGTCAATAGCTTTCTTCCAATTTTCTTTATCATTATCTAATGATATTCCAATAATTTCAAGACCTTTAGAATGATAAGTATTATATATTTCTGATAGTTCCGGATGCAGTGCAATACAAGGTTTACACCAACCTGCCCAAAAATCCAACAATACATATTTTCCTTGAAAAGAACTTAAACTTAAAAGATTTCCGTTATTATCTAGTGTTTCAAAAATTGGAGCATTTGTCATACTCAACCTCTCAATATGAGAAGCTATTTCTTGACCACTAATACTATTTTGAACTTCAGTACTAAAATGGTTGTAGTAAGACTTTAGAGTATCTAATGGTATATTATGAAGATGTATATATAAAGTATTAGGACTTACATAGGAATTTGGATGTTCTTTTGCAAACTTCAATTTTACATGTTTGATTGAATCATATAATTTTTCCCAATCGTTATCGATTTGATTTATCCGATTTTCTAATTCCTTTTTCTTACTTGTATCAATTTCAATAAGCTTTTGAGCGTTCAATTCTTTTTTTCTCTGAATTATTGAATCCATCATTTTATAAATCGGATTAATAAGATGATTCAACTTTTCATATTCAATTTGAGATTTACTGTTTTCAATTTTAGCATCATTAAAAACGTCTTCTTTTAAAGAGATTTTAATTGTTTTAGGTTCAATAAAAAACTGAACTGAATTTAGATCGTCATTTTTATCATCTGTTATTCCAACTTCTTGAGGACTCATTATTTTTCCTGAAACTTCAAATTTATTATTCTTTAAGACGAGCGTGTCACTTTTATAATTCCCATTTAAATCCTTATATCCTAAAACTAAGTATTTAGAATTCCCTGTGTAATCGCCCAAAAGGATAAATTCATTTGGATCCTTTTGCCCACCGCAACTAAGAAGCAATCCAAAAATTATTGTAATAATTAAAAAATATTTTTTCATATTGATTGTTTTTTTTACCTAAACTAAGTATTCAAATGGTCTGTTTATAAAAAAAGGGAAGATCTATAATAATTATGGATAGTCATTATTAAATAGACAGCCTGGTCATTTATTTTGTGGTCGAATATTTTACAATTTGAAAACATTAGTAGAATATTTGTAATTCTTAAGGTGAACCTATATTTTAAAAAGATAATTCTATTACTTGATTCAAAATTCATTAATCTTCTTAAGATTGCTTATTATAACTTCTTCAATTTTATTTATATCTGAGGGTCCGGCATCTCTGTAAAGAATGTTCAGTTCATTATCTAATAAAATATAAGTGGGGTACCCTTCTATTCTTAGCTTTGATATAATTGAGTTTGGACTATATTTATCCTTAATATATGTTTGTGGCCAGGATATCCCATTCTCTAAAGTATATTTTTTTATATTTTCCACTTCATCATTTGCAATACCAATAATTAATAATTCATCTTCATATTTATTGTCCAAATATTTTAAAAAAGGTGTGTGTTTTAAACATGGAGGGCACCATGTTCCCCAAAAGTCTAATAAAATAAGCTTATCTTTCTGAATTGAAGTTAACTTAATTATAGAGTCATCTAGTTTAATTAAATCCACATCTTTAATAATCTCTCGTTTACGAAAACCTCGAAAATCATTAAAGTCAATTTTTTGTAGTAAGATGCTTTCAATATTTCCTTCCACTTTTGAAATAACAAACGAATCTTCTGATAGTTTAATGGTGTCGTTTACTCTAAACTCGAATTCTTTATTATGCAAGTAGTTTTCCTGACTAAATGTCAAGCTGTCTGGTTTTATTAATATTTGCAATATTTCTTTTGATATACCCTGAGCTACAATGTCATAAACATTATCTTTATACTCAACTTTTCCCTGCCAGTGGTCTTTAATCCTTCCTATTAAGTGGAGTTCTTTATTCAATTTATCTTCTGCAATTGAAGAATAAACGTTATCTGTTGATGGAAAAACAATGATTTCTCTATCATAATATTCAAATTGACCATTTTCACCTAGGATTGTATATTTATAATTTATTGTAGGTAAGTTCTTAACCATTTTCGGGTTGCTAAACGATTTTTTGCTGAAATTAATATCAAAAGTTTGTATTAGTTCATTACTAAAATCCTTATCACTATCTGTGTCTATTGCCACTATTTGTTTATCATGAAGAATTCCAGTAAAGGCATTTATCTGATCTGAAAATTTGAAAACGGGAAAATTAATAGTATCTATATTTCTTTGATTCCTTATTATTTCAAATTGATCGTTAGAGATATATCCATTTAAATAAGTTTCATAAAAAAACTTGGGTTTGTTGAAATTGTATTGAGAGATAAAACCCGAAGTAGTAACAGGTATATTTTTATAATTATTGATATTTTTATAGTAATTCGGAAATTGCAAATAATATGAATAAAAGTTTAAATCAGTGAAGTGTGGATCAAATGCTATATTGTTTTCATGAATACTCGTCATAATTACATTTATCTCATTTATTATTTTCTTATTGCTAGTATCATTTTCACACGCAGCAAGGATAAATGAGATCAAGAAGATAAGTTTTAAGTATTTCATAATTTTTGTAAATACAATAAAAAACAAGAACATTTACGTTCTTGTTTTAATTTTTCAAATCATACATAATGTTAAAGGCAACCTTTTATTCTTTCACCATCACAGTGAAAGGAACGACAGATGCCTTTTCCACCTTTAGGTTTATCGCAACTAGCATCAACAGTACTGCAATTACTAGAACACATGCCTGGACTGTTTGACATTGGTTCATTCCCTCCAAAAACATTTCGCATCTCTTCTCTCGAAAGAAACGATTTTACTGAACTTAAACTTAATTTTTCCATAATAAAATAGTTTTAATTAATAATTACTCACTTGAAATTTATCTATATCTTTTGGTATGGCTTTTTGTATTATTGAATCAATTTTAGTTAAGGCATTTTCTGAATTTCCTCCATAAATAAATTGATTAGTTTCATCAAAAAGTAATAATGTAGGAAATATTGTAATATTCCATTTTGATATAATACTATTTGCTTTTTCAGTTCTCAATACTATGCCATGTTTCCAGTGTAAATTGTTTCTTTCAACATACAATTGAGATCCTTTTATGTCATCATCAAATGCAATACTTACTACATCAACAATGTCGTTGTATTTTGTATTAAAATCTTTGATTATTGGAGTTAACTCTAAACAAGGTGCACACCAAGTTCCCCAAAATTCGACTAATGTATATTTTGGGATTTTTTTATTCGAAGGTAAAACATCAAAAGAATTATTATTAAAGTCATTAACTGCAATGTTTTTAAAACGATTTTCGAAAGAGAAATCCTCTTCTTGATTTGGATGTGTTTCAATCTTTTCTAAACGGATAGTTTTAAAATCTGAAGTCAACTCTTTAA
>NZ_DATJCY010000407.1:0-2356 GCF_035577925.1 Gelidibacter sp.
GGAGAAGCCAATTCTCCCGACGGAAGAGCCTTATTTTTCACAAAGGACCAAACAAAGGAAATTAATAACATTTCCACATTTACCGATGGTTATGCCGTAGAAAAATTCAAAAATGTCGATGTTACGGGTAAAGCAGGATCAGATCCTACAGGCGATATTGTAGATACTGATTTTCCAATGTTCCGATTATCGGACACATATCTTATGTATGCCGAAGCAGTTATTAGAGGCGGCGGCGGTTCAGCAGCCAATGCAGTCAACTATATCAACCAACTCAGAACAAGAGCTTATGGCAATGCTACTGGCAATATCAATCAGGCCGATTTGACCCTCGATTTTATTTTGGCCGAGCGTTCAAGGGAATTGTTCTGGGAAGCACATAGGCGAACTGATTTGATTCGTTTTGGCCAGTTTTCAGATCAGGGCACCTGGCCATGGAAAAAGAATGTACCACAGGGTGCTACAACCGAAGCGTTCAGGGACCTTATGCCCTTACCAGCCACCGACTTAGGCATCAATACCAACTTACAACAAAACCAAGGATATTAAAAAAGACAAACAGATGAAAAAAATTAAAATATTTAGCTTACTTATTTTCGCCGTAATAGGGCTAAATTCTTGCCAAACTGATGACGATGTAGTTTTCATCGCCCAAGAACCAGATGGATTTTCTATAACCAATAACATTCTGCCTGAGTACATTTTAACCGCATCTACAGGAAATAATCTTGGTGAACGCTTTACATGGTCGAGTGCCGATTTTGGTGTTCAAACAAACATTTCTTATGATTTAGAACGTTCCATTTTAGGCGATTTTACCGATGCTAAATTGGTAGGCACAACCACAGAAAACGAAATTGCAATGACTATTGGTCAGATGTTGGCCGTAGCTACTGAAGCTGGTTTAGATGCTGATCCTGAAACTCCAGAACCAAACACAGGAGCCTTTTCAGTGAGAATTCGTGCCTATGTTGGTGATACCAATAGTTCAACACAAATCTATACCGAGTCTAAAATCATCTCTGTGGTTCTTCAAGAAGCATCAGGCGGCAGCACTGAAATACCTAAATTATTCGTTGTAGGTAGCTTTTTAGAACTAAGCGGTTATGGAGCAAAGTGGACCGCAGCAGACGCTGTAGCCTTAGCAGCTTCAGCACCTGATAAAACTGATTTTGAAGGTTTTGTTTATATAAATGAAACTAATGCTGAATTTAAATTTTTACCAACAAACACATCTTTTGATGGCGATTACGGTGATGACGGAAATTTCACTGGAGTATTAATACAAGAAGGCGAAGTTAACGCCAAAATTGCTGACGCTGGATACTATTTAGTAAAAGCAAACACAACAACGTTAACATATAGTCTTCAAACAACGTCATGGGCTATTACTGGCAGTGCCACTCCGCTAGGATGGCCAGATAATGGGGTTCAAGATCAAGATATGATCTATAACCAAGATACTAAAAAATGGGAAATTACAATTGCTCTATCAGCTGGAGGAAATGCTTTTAAATTTAGGGCAAATGATGGATGGGATCTAAATTTAGGTGACGATGACGCGGATGGAAGTCTAGAATATGGCGGAGCGGACATGACAGTTGCTGTAAATGGCACATATAAAATTGAACTTGATTTATCTCAACCAAGAGCATATTCATATACCGCAACATTGCAGTAAAAAAAAACAAAAACTGTAAAAAGGCTGATCTGTTTTGGTCAGCCTTTTTTTATTAAAATTTTAATTTTATGAAGAACTTTACCTTCTTGATAGCTCTTTTTATAACGACAATTTGTTTTTCACAACAACAAACGGCAACTTATAGTGTCAATCCCTCTCCTTTTGAAGAAAACCAAAACATCACACTGACCTTCAACGGAAGCAGCATCAACGAAGCCACTTGGGGCGTTACCGGAAACGCCTTATATCTATGGAGCTGGTCCTACGATATGAATCTTTCAAATGAACAGAACTCACCAACCAACGGAACTTGGGAGAATTCCAATGAAGCCAACAAACTCACTTACAATTCAGGAAATGACACGTATAGCATTTCATTTACACCAACAACGTTCTACAACCGAACCGGAATTGGACGCATTGGATTTTTAATTAAAGCAAAAAACGGCACTGGCGATAAAAAAAGCCAAGACATCTTATTAAATGTTGGAAGTTTTCAAGTCACCTTAACACATCCACAACAAAATAGCACGACCATACTTTCTTTTGGCGGGAGTTTGAATATTTCTGCAACCAATTCGGGCGGAAATGCGAATTATAATTTAATAGCTAATGGCACAAGTATTAACACCAAAGCTAATACGTCCAACTTTTCTTTTACCCACACCAATATTA
>NZ_DATJCY010000408.1:0-7332 GCF_035577925.1 Gelidibacter sp.
CAATGCACTGAAGAATCTTGGAAGGTAATTGATAAGCTTTCCTATTTCATTGGACAACAAGCTTAAGTTGAGCAATTCTGATCCAATGATGATGAAAATCAGGATTAAAAACCATTTCAAAAAAATAAGAATTATTTTATCCGGTTTAATTTTAATGCCAGAGTCCATAAAAGGAACTTCATTAAGCTTTTGGGCCAGGGCATCTATCTTAGAAAATTTCAGTGTCTTTTTGACTATAAAAAGAATAAGTTTTAAAACGATCCAACATACAATTATAAATAAAATGCCAAAAATAAGCTTCGGCAAAAACACATAGATATTATCGATTAAATTATCAAGAAGTGTAAAGTTTAGGTTTTCTTTCATTGGAAATAAATTAGGCTAGTTGTTGTTATTATTATTTTTGTTTTTAATGACATTACCGATAGTATCCGGATATTTCACAACCAGAAGATCGGTAATATCCAAAGCTAACTTGATCATATTGATATCATCAATGACCCGTGCCCTAATTTTGTCGGGCAGCTTTTCATTAGTAATTATTTTTTTAAAAGGATTTTCCATAATTACAACTGTTTATAAATCTGAAGTAATTTACTTTTCGCTCTGCTCAAGCGCATTTTTACTGCACTTTTGCCTAAATCTAATGCCATCTGTATATCTTCAATAGTCATATCATCTTGATACTTCATAAAAAGAATGGATTTATCGTTGGGATCTAGCACTTCTAAAGAATTCAAGAATTTTTCATGATTCAAATCAAAAATATCTTTATCATCAATCTCTTCATAAACCTGATTCAGCTGGTTTTCATCATCAGCATCTATAAACCTATCCTTACGTTTATTATAATCTCGTTGGACATGGTTAACACAATGGTTATAAGTAAAGGAATACAGCCATGTAGAAAATTTTGACTGATTTTTAAAAGTTCTGATTTTCAAAAAGAGCTTAACAAATATATCGTGTGTGATATCTTGCGCTTCTTCTTTGTTTTTCACAAAACTCAAACATTTATGATAGACGACTTCTGAATACCTATCATAAATAATTGCAAACAACTCAGAACTATTGGTTCTAATAATTTCAACAATAAGATCAGCATCACTAGTTGAGTTGTCTATCTGTAATTCTTCCAAATTAAATATAATGTGTACATAGAATTAGACACATAATTTTATTATAGGTCACATTTAAAACACTTATTTTTTAAATTATTTGGTAAACTACTGATGATCAATAAAATGTTGTGCGAATTTATGAGTTTATTTTTATAAAAAACTCTGTATTGCCAATTCATAACTCTGCAATCCGAAACCAATAATAATACCTTTGGCATTTGGCGCAATGAAGGATTGGTGCCTAAAATCTTCACGTGCAAACGTATTTGAAATATGCACTTCAATAACAGGCGTTGTGATGGCTTTTACAGCATCGCCAATACCTACAGAAGTATGCGTATATGCCGCAGCATTCAATATAATACCATCATAACTAAAACCAACTTCCTGAATTTTAGAAATCAGTTCGCCTTCAATATTCGATTGGAAATGGTCAATTTCAACATGAGGATATTTTGCTTTAACAGCATTTAAAAATTCAACTAATGAAAGATTTCCGTAAACATCCGGTTCTCTAGTGCCCAACAAATTCAAATTTGGACCATTAATAATTATCAGTTTTTTCATGCCATAAAAGTATAAAAAATAGGTGCAAAAAAAAACCACCAAACTAATGGTGGTTTTATATTGATTTGATTTAATCTTTCAAATTATAATTTAAACAACAAACCAAATTGTGCTGTTTCAAAAAAGTTGTTCAACACGTTGATGTTTCCGTCAAAGCTTGAGACTGCTTTACCGCCATCGGCTTTAGTTGATGTATAAGACAATACGTCAGCCAAACCGAATGAAATCGCAATTTTATCAGTTACAAAATAGTTGATTCCTAAGTTAAGACCAGCTCCAAAACCGTTGGCCTTAAAGTCGTTGATTTTATCTTTTTCTGTTGAATATTCAAGACCAAGTTCAGTATAGGTTTTAAAACGTTTGCCCAAGTCTAAGAAATAATAGCGTCCAAAAATACCTGCTCCAAAAGAATTATTATCTCTAACATCGGTTCCGGACACTTCTCTTTTTGACGAATTAAAGTTAGCTTGTACTCCAACAGCAAAATCTTCTGTTAAGAAATATCCCAGTTTTGGGTTGATTGTAAATCCGCTGGTTTTAATATCGGTGTTTTTATCGTTTGTGCTGTTATAGCCAAGATTTCCTTCAAGAATAATTCCACCTTCTTCAAAACCGTAAGTAGTTTCAGCCTCTTGCGCAAAGCCATTTGATAATCCAAAAACTGCAAATGCAGCCATAAACATGATTTTTTTCATTTCTAAAGTTTTTAAGTTTTTAATAAATTTGAGTGCCCAAAAGTAGTTTTACTTTTGATCTAAAAAAAACAAAAATCGAAGTAATTACTGGCATTTCATCGAATTTTTGACCTAAAAAAAACCGAAGTTTTCAGTTTCGGTTTTTATAATATTGATACTGTTTGGTTTGTGATTAAAATGAAAATCCAACTCCAAATTGCCAAACCGCATTTTTTGCATCTACATTTTTAAAAACCGAATTGTCTTTAAAAACATTGGTCAATCCGTAGGTATATCGTGCAGAAACCAAAAAGCCGTTACCAAATTTATAGCCGGCACCTACAGCAATATTGGTATCAAAATCCTTGATAAATGAATCATCCGCATCAATTACAACATCTCCACCTTCGGATGCTGGTTTATAGTCGATTTCTTCTTTTACCTTAAAACCAAACTGCGGTCCGGCTTCGGCATAAAGACCTTTTACCAAATATAATTTGGCCATTAAAGGCACTTGAATATAACTCAACTGGTATTCGACATTGTCTCCAACATCAAAAATGTCATCTTGATTTCTGCTTAAAACGGTAAACCCCTGACCTGAATATAATACTTCAGGTTGAAATGAAAATCGCCCACTGATTGGTATTTCCATAAATAGCCCTAAATTAAAGCTGGTTCTTGAGTCGAGATCTCCAATGTCATCGCCCGTTATATTAGAAAGGTTAACCCCACCCTTTACACCAAACTGTGTTGTTGTGTCATCTGCTTGCGCATATATGGCTGTAGCACTTAAAAAAGCCAAAACTGTTGCTAAAAATAATTTTTTCATAAAATATGTTTTTAAGTTAATACCTGATATACGTTAAGAAATACCTTACAGTATTTTACGTTAACATAATTTAACGCGATCATTTTAAGCTTTAACTTTTTATTTGCTAAAATGACTAACAAAAAAACCGAAGACAAAGCTTCGGTTTTATAATAAATTTATGATACAGTTTTAAAACATATAACCAACTCCAATATGTAAGGTGTTGTATCCTCCTTTTATGTTTAAGCCTTCTATTGGGCCACTAATTCTGTTGGTAAGCTCAAAACCATATCTTGCTTCCAGAAAGAAGTTTTCGTTGATCTTGTAATTTCCACCAAAAGTAAGGTCCAAACCAAAAGAGTTGGCACCTGTTTCCACTTCATCCAGTAAAAAATTGGCTTGAGGACCCGCTAAGATCCCAAACTTATCAGATACCATGTATTTTGCCAAAACAGGAATGTATAAAAAATTTGCTTCTGACGCGTTTGCATATAAAACTTCTGGTTGGATATGGAACTGCTCAGATATGGTAAAGTCCGCTACTCCACCAATAAAAAAACCCGATTCACTTTGTGTTGCTGATATTCCTTCATACTTAGCTTTAGCTGTTATATTGGCATATCCAGCCATAACTCCAAACTTTGATTGGGCATTGACGTTAGACATTGTAAAAACCGCAATTGCAACTACTAATAATATTTTCTTCATAATTTTTAAATAAGTTAGGTGAATTTAAGAGCACTAAAATAGTCTTAATGTTATTCCTAAACAACATCAAATAACATTACTGAAACTTTGTTTTTAAGTTCACCTATCAAACAGGAAATAACAGGTTTTTTGAATATAAAAAAACCGAAGATGAAGCTTCGGTTTTTATTAAACAAATTTTAATTTGATGACTTAGAACATATATCCAACACCAATATGCAACGTATTAATTCGATACTTAGCACCATCTGCTCCACTCATATCACTCAATCTATTGGTCAGTTCAAACCCATACCGTGCCTCTAAAAAGAAATTGTCAGTAATCTTATAATTTCCACCAAAAGTAAGCTCCAAACCAAAGTTACTTAAACCTTCAACTGCTTCTTCTAAAACAAAGTTTGCTTGAGGTCCTACTAAAATTCCAAATTCTTCAGATACCATATATTTTGCAAGTACAGGAATGTATAAAAAATTCACTTCTGATGCATTCGCATATAAAACTTCTGGTTGAATATGGAATTGCTCAGAGATGGTAAAATCCGCTACACCCCCAATGAAAAATCCGGAATCCCCACTTGATGCGGACGTGTTTTTCATGGTGAATTTTTGCTGAATGTTAGTGTATCCTGCCATCACTCCAAATTTTGATTGGGCATTGACATTAAAAAACCCAAAAACTGCAACAACAGCCACTAATAATAATTTTTTCATAATTTTCAAATTTAAGATTGGTAACTACAAACTAAACGCTTTTTTTGATACAAAAAGATAACAAGATCAAATTTATCGTTTCATGAAACGTTTTTTAAGGTTTAGAGTGGTTTCTGTTTCTAAAATATTATCATTGTATAAAAAATTAAAAGATCTTAACGATGAAATGGCATGATGCTCTAAATGATTATCAACTGTATTTAAAAATTGAACGCGGATTGTCTGAAAACTCAATCGCAAACTATGCTTTTGATATTAAGAAACTGATTAAATTTTTAGAAAAAAATGAGTTGGTAATTTCTCCTATCAACATTGATCATGGCGTTTTACAACAGTTTATTTATGAGATTTCCAAAAGTCTAAATGCCAGATCGCAAGCGCGGATTATTTCGGGATTACGCAGTTTTTTTGATTATCTCGTATTTGAGGATTATATCACTATCAATCCGTTGGATCATATTGAATCGCCAAAACTTGCACAAAAACTTCCGGACACTTTAAGTATTGACGAAATAAACGACTTAATTGCAGCCATAGATCTCACCAAAGAATACAATGGTCTAAGAATTGGTGAGCGCGACCGTACTATTCTAGAAACACTTTACAGTTGCGGACTTCGGGTTAGTGAACTGACCAATCTAAAAATCTCCGATCTTTTTTTTGATGAGGGCTTCATAAAAGTTACGGGCAAAGGTGATAAACAGCGTTTTGTACCCCTTAGTAAATCCACCCAAAAATATATCACTATTTATAAAAATGAAGTACGCACCAAAATAAATATTAAAAAGGAATATAAAGACACCCTCTTTTTAAATCATCAAGGAAAACAACTGACGCGCGCTATGATTTTTACGATCATTAAAAAACTGGCCAAAAAAATAGAGCTCAACAAAGTCATATCGCCACATACCTTTAGACACTCGTTTGCTTCCCACCTCTTACAAAACGGCGCCGATTTAAGGGCTATCCAACTCATGTTGGGCCATGAAAGCATAACCACCACCGAAATTTACATGCATGTAGATCGATCCCATTTAAGGGATGTTCTTCAAAAATTCCACCCGAGAAAGTGATTCAGAGTCAATTAACTGATCTATTCACTTTTTCATCTACGTTTTAAAAATATTTGACCTAGAATGAGCTGCACACAAAAATATACATCAAAAATTTTAATCAATTAATTCAAAACGCATCCACACAAAGGCTTTTTCAATAAGTTCCGAACCTTTGTTTCTTGCTCTTATGGGACCTTCTAAAATCATTTTCCCGTTTTTGTTTACATTTCTAAGCGGTATGGACAAGCCATCAAAGTGATCAAATAACAATTCGGAAGAAACATCTGAATCTTTTAGATATTTGGTGGTTTCATTTAGCTTTTTATTTCCTTGAAGAATAGCTAAAACATCATGAATTGCCACATTAATCCTTCGAGAATCGTGGTTTAATGCAATACTCGTGTCTTTTCCTTTCCAATCTTCGGAGTATTCCGCCACAAAAGTATCAATAAGGAACTCGGCATTCTTATCATTGGCCTGGTCCTGTGTTATCGCAAACACAAGAGAGTGATTAATATTTGGGTTACGCGTTAAGGGCCGCTTTGACTGGGTCACATGAATTTGATTGTTTCTATCGCCACATATTAGCGGTGTTGCTCCTTCCCACTCATTATTTAATCTTGGGGCCTGAATTCCGAAGCCTTCTAACTGCAGATCACCGAGTCCACATTCTGAAAATTTCATCTTTCTTTGGACATCCTTAGAAATAGGTTTTATCACTTTCCCTTTAGATTCATAGCGCACATGCTGATTGATCGAAAGATGTGCTATGCTGCCATTTTGGGTAGTAGAACTCTGAATTTCCAATAGTGTTACTTTCAATTTAATATTCTTGGGACTGGTTAAAGCTACAGTGGTGAGAACTGGCGCTTCCATAATAACGGTTCTTTTCTCATCGGCATCTTTTGTGCTTTTAGTCCTGGAAGACTTTTTAATCTCCTCGGCCCTTTCTTTCGCAGTCTTTTTAAAGTCACGATTTTGTGAATAAGACGAAATCGTCAATGAAAACAATAATAAGGACAAAAAAAATAAAAGTGGCTTTCTCATAATAAATAAGTTTTAAAGTTTGAGCAAATAAAAAAATAACGGCAATAGATAGTGCTGTTTTTCAGAGCCTAAAAATAAAAAATTGTTTAACATTTAATAAATTTAACAATTTTTTAATTATTTTCTCCATTAATTGTGCAATTGGCCGCTACTACTGATTGTTTTGCGGTTTTTGTCGAGAATTTGAAATTTATATTTTGGAACAGGCAACCAAAAAATCCCATAATAGTTGGTCATTTTATTATTTATTATCCTAACAGATATTAAAAATACCCATCAATCAAAGCTTTAAGCTTCTCAAAAACCATTTCTTTTTTCTTTCTAAATCATCTGTAGGGGAAAATCGAGAAACGGGTAGTAAAATTTGTGAATTTCTATTATTTTAAACTGTGGGAGTTTTCAGGGGATTTACAGATGGATCCCATTTATTCGATGTTCTGGATTTTTTTTCAAGAAACAGACATAACAACAAATCAGTCAACAAGATATAAATAATTTTAAGGCCAATTTACAGCCTCACGTTTATATTTCACACTATATTCCTTGGTGAAATTTACAAACTGATTTGTTGCTGTTTATTATTTTGATTGCCCTATATTTGCTCCCTTAAAAAATAGATATCTATGAAGAAATAT
>NZ_DATJCY010000409.1:0-22786 GCF_035577925.1 Gelidibacter sp.
ATGTCGCCTTGGAAAAAGTCGAATTAAAACACATCAATTCCAATATTAATAAAGTGGTCAATATCGAAATGGATGAAGCGCTCAAACACCTGAAAATGTCTGATAAACAGGTGACTCTTGAAGGGCATGTCGAAAAATTTACCGAAGGTACTTTTAATGTGCCAGTAACTATCGTCAATCTTCCATCAGGAACAAACATCAATTTTTTCCCGAAAACAATTCCAGTGGTTTACAACGTAAGTCTTAACAATTATAAATTGATTAAAGCTTCGGATTTTAGAATTGAATGCGATTATAGAAATATTGATAATACCGGAAAAACATTTTTGATTCCTAAATTGACAAAAGTATCGGATCTTGTTAAAAGCGCTCGATTAAAACAAAATAAGGTGGAATTTATATTGATGCAATAATCTATGAAAGTAGTAGGTTTGACAGGTGGTATTGGCAGTGGTAAAACAACGGTTGCCAAAATGTTTGAAAAGTTGGGCGTGCCCTTGTATATTGCTGATGATAGGGCAAAATACCTAATGGATTCCTCCAAAGTGATCCGAAGAAAACTGATTTCATTATTTGGGGAAGAAGCTTATAAAGACGGCACATTAAACCGACCGTTTCTAGCCTCAAAAATTTTTGAAGATAAAATGCTTTTACAGCAGATGAATGCGATTGTCCATCCTAAAGTTGGCGCCGATTTTGACCGATGGAAAAAAAAGCAAATTACGCCTTATGTCATCAAAGAAGCCGCTATTATTTTTGAAAATGACTTGGCAAAGCAATACGATTTTATAATTACCGTTATTGCCGATTTGGAACAACGAATTGCCCGTGTGATTCACCGAGATAATTCTACCAAAGAGAAGGTTATGGCCATTGTTAACAACCAGCTCACAGATTTGGAAAAAGCAGAACAATCCGATTTTGTAATTACCAATCACGACCTGGATGAAACCTACCAACAAGTATTAAAAATTCATGAAAACCTCTTAAAATTAACAGACAAAAATTAAATACATCTATTTTGTTAATGTAAGGTTAAAGCAAGTTCCTGATAAATGTTAAAATGTTAAATTTGAATGATGGGCAGAAAGCTATTCGTTTTGTTGGTTATTCTCATGAGTTTATCGCTCATTGGAATAATTTTCGTACAAATTTATTTTATTAATAATACCCTCGATAATGAAGGGAAACAGTTTACGCTGAATGTCAAACGTTCGTTGAGTAATGTTTCCAAACAAGTAGAGGACAAGGAGTTGCGATTATTTAGCGATAAGTATCAAGAAATGCTAAATAGCGGTAAAAATCCTGATACGACTAACATTAAAGGAATTTTGTTGTATAGTTATGATAATGTTTCCAATGAAACGACTATTTATCAAAACGGAATCCTTGAAGAAAGTTTTAAAGTACCATCGCTGTTCTTTGACATTGGAGGTTTAGATAGTTTGAACATCAGCCGTATCAGTAATCAAAAGGAAATTAAGGTTTTCAAGAAAAGTACTTTTGATAATCACGAAAACCAGTTGCATATTACGCCTGAGCGCTCTGTGATGCAGTATAATACGTTGGACGACATGGAGAAAAAAATGTTTGAGATAACGTATCGCGACTTGTTTAAAAATTACCCAATTTATAAAAGAGTCTCTTCGGCCGATATTGCAACCTTTTTATCAAAACAGTTTAAAGAAAACGGGATTGATATCGATTTTGAGTTTGCCATTTATGACAAGGATTTGGCAACAAAAGTACAGTCTAATAATTTTGAACTCGATCCGGCGACCACTTACGGTATTCCTATGTTTTTGGATAATGACAATGAAGGCGATTTTAAATTGTATGTCAATTTCCCCGAACGTCGTAAATTTTTATGGTCGTCCATTCTGACCATGACCGTTTTATCGATCGTTTTTACATTAATCATCATTTTGGCATATACCAATGCCATTTACCAAATTATAAAACAGCGTAAGATTTCGCAAATCAAAACTGATTTTATAAACAATATGACGCATGAGTTTAAAACACCAATTGCTACTATTAATTTGGCATTGGATGCGATGAAAAATCCTAAGATGATCAATGATAGAGAGAAGACAGAACGGTATTTAAAGATGATCAAAGATGAAAACAAACGCATGCATGCACAAGTTGAAAATGTACTGCGCATATCTAAACTAGAAAGGAATGAGCTTAATATTGATAAAGATAGAGTTAAGCTTCACGACTTAATTAATGATGCGGTGTCGCATGTGGAACTTATAGTGGAAAACCGACAAGGTTATATAAAATGCCATCTCACTGCAGATAAATCATCTGTTTTGGCAAATAAAACGCACTTTACCAATGTGTTGGTCAATATACTTGACAACGCAATAAAATATTCTGATGATGCACCAAAAATTGATGTCATTACAGAAAATGTAGGAAACAATATTATTTTAAAAATAGCCGATCAAGGCAACGGCATGTCAAAACAAGTTCAAAAGAAAGTTTTTGAAAAGTTTTATAGAGAACATACCGGAAATGTACACAACGTGAAAGGCCATGGGCTGGGTTTAGCCTATGTAAAACAGATGGTTGAAGATCATCAGGGCCATGTTTCCGTTGAAAGTGAAAAAGGAAAGGGTAGTACTTTTATAATTAAACTACCATTAATATCATAGATTATGGATGAACAGAACAAAAAGATTTTATTAGTAGAAGATGATCCAAATTTTGGAACTGTCCTTAAAGATTACCTAAACATGAACGATTATGACGTGGTTCATGCAAAAAATGGTATGGAAGGTTTTGAGAAATTTAAAAAAGATGATTTCGACCTTTGTATATTGGATGTTATGATGCCTTATAAAGATGGATTTACTTTAGCTAAAGAAATTAGAGAGAAAAACAGTGATGTGCCTATCATTTTCTTGACCGCAAAAGCAATGAAAGAAGATGTCCTAAAAGGCTATAAAGTTGGCGCCGATGATTATTTGAACAAGCCATTTGACAGTGAAGTCCTTTTGATGAAAATTAAAGCGATTATACAGCGCAAGGCTACGGATAACGTTGCAGATAGTAAACAATTTGAGTTTAAGATCGGTAATTTCGAATTGAATTCTAAATTGCGATTCTTGAAGTTTAAAGATGAAGAAACCGTCAAACTTTCGCCTAAAGAGAATGAACTGTTGCGCTTATTGGCATTGCACGAAAATGATTTGATGCCGCGCGAATTGGCATTGACAAAAATATGGAGAGATGATAATTATTTTACCTCTCGAAGTATGGATGTTTATATTGCAAAATTGAGAAAATACCTAAAACCAGATCCGGAAGTCGAAATATTGAACATTCACGGTGAAGGTTTCAGATTGGTAGTCAATCAGAAAGAATCATAAAAAAACAAAAAGCCTGTCATTTGTGATGGGCTTTTTCATTTTATAAACGTGCATGATTGCGCTAATGTGATTAGCTAAATTGAGTCTTCTGCCAATTTTTTAGCAATGCTCGCAGTGATATTTTCTAGAGGTGTTTTATAATCAAACCAAAGGATATTTTCATTTTTCTTAAACCAAGTCAATTGCCTTTTGGCATAACGTCTTGAGTTTTTCTTGATCTCGGAAACTGCAAAATCCAGTGTCCATTCCCCATTTAAAACCTTAAATAACTCACTATAACCTACGGTATTAAGTGCGTTTTGATGTTGCAAATGCTGAAGTGTTTTAACTTCGTCCAATAATCCCAATGCCATCATTTGATCTACTCTGGTATTGATGCGTTCATAAATGATCGGTCGGTCGGCATCCAAACCAATAGATATGGTTTTAAAAGGTCGTTTGGGTTTTGGTTTGTTTAAAAATGACGAATAAGGTTGGCCACTGCCAATGCAGATTTCCAAAGCTCTGATAACACGATGCGGATTGTCCATGGCAATCTGATTAAAAGCTATCGTATCCAATGTTTTGAGTTGATTTTGTAAATGTTCCAAGCCTTTGTTGGTCAGCTCATCATTCAGCGTTTCTCTGACCGTTGGATCTATTTGAGGAAAATCATCCAAACCTTTGGTAACCGCATCCACGTACAATCCAGAGCCACCAACCATGATAACTACATTGTGATTGACAAACAGTTGATTTAAAAGAGTAAGCGCATCTTTTTCAAAATCGCCTACATTATAAGTATCCAAAACTGATTTGTGATGGATAAAATGATGCGGTGCTGCATTAAGTTCCTCTGGAGTTGGCGCTGCGGTGCCAATTTGCATTTCTTTATAAAACTGTCTTGAATCGGCTGAAATGATTTCGGTATTAAAATGTTGCGCCAATGCAATGCTTAATGATGTTTTTCCTATTCCCGTTGGCCCAACAATACTTATAAGATGTTTTTGATTCGTCATGAGGCCAAAAATACTAAAAGATTGGTGGAATTTTTATGCCACATAAGTTTCCATAAGGATGGTTTTCACAGTTTCTATTTCTTTGGTGGTTAGATGGCCTAATTTCTTTATAATTCTTATTCTGTCCACAGTCCTGATTTGATCTAAAACAATCCAACCTTTTGTTTTTGCTTGTTTGATTTCAACTCGTGTCGGGTAAGGTTTTGAGCTACTTGTAAATGGTGCTATGACGATGGTTTGAAGATATTTATTCATTTCGTTTGGGGAAATAACAACGCAAGGACGCGTTTTTTTCATCTCGCTTCCGATGGTTGGATCAAGATTTACTAATACGATTTCATATTGATTTATTTCCATTCCTCAAAAGTTTCATCTTCAAAAACGTCATCAAATAGGAGTTGGTCATCGCCGTTTGTGTTCATTTGCTCAAATGATTTTTCCCAATCTTTTCTTGGAGCAGATTTTGGCTTTAAAATGATTTTTCCCTTTTCTAAAATCATTTCCAATGAATCTGTGATATTATATTGCTCCAAAATTGCTTTTGGCAATCTGATACCTTTTGAATTACCGATATTAATTACAGCGATTTCCATAAAATATATTTTTAGTAATCACAAAGTAATTACATTTTTTCAGAATATACAAATGGTTGTCAAGAAAATTTATTCCTTAAAACTGTTTCCACTCACATAAAGATCAAAATTTATTGATAGTTTTAAATCGTTCATTCTCTTTATGTTGTCTGTGTCAATGCTGGGGCCACCAATAATTCCGTTTGCATTATGAATATCCATTGCAACTTGAATATAGCCATAAGCATTGTCAACAAGCCTTCTTATTCCGGCTTTGTCTTGTTCCAAAAAATCAAGTAATTTTTTTAGTTTGTGTTCAAACTCGTCCGGTTCTGGATTAGGTAGAATTACAAAACTACTAAATGTGTGATTTGATTTTTTACTTTTCCTAAGATCACCTTTATTCCATAATTCGGTTGGTGCTAGATTTGTCATTGCTTTTAGATCGTCCGCAGATAACTTTTCTGATGTTGCTCTGAAATAAACCCGATGATAGGCTTCTGTTCCAACGTTTATAACTTCTTTTGTTTTAGTGTTAATATAAACTACAAAATAAAAATGTTCGTCATGTACTGGTAGATAAACAATAGTATAGCCATCCTTTGTATCACGATCTATTCGGTCGACCTTTAATTTATTGTCAATATAGATTGGACTATGAATTAAAAGGTACTGCTCAGTTATTCCAAGTGTTTTTTCCTTGAATTCCTTTTCAATAAGGTCTATTATTTGTTGGTCGTTCATATCATTGTGGCTAACCCTCAAATATAATAAACCCTTTAAACAACTCTAAAAATATTAGTGTGATCTTGATATAACCAAAAGAGATTCTCAGTCACGTATTTAAGTCGAACAATTTCTTACTCCATCAACCTTACAATTTTAACCTGTTGGTTTTTTCGGAGGTAACTGTGAATGATATGTAGTGTTTCCCTGTTGCTGTCCATAGGCGTAATGATCGATTCCAGAATTTTTCTATTGGTAATCTGAAAATTGAGATCGTAATAGCCAAAACCTTTAAAAACACCATTTTCTATCAGGATGACACTGTGTTCATTAAGCGCTCTTCCTTTATCGATAATAATGAGGCTTTGATGCTCAAAATTGTTTTCGGTAATGAGTTGTTGGATTTTGAGATTATAATGTTCCGGACTCTCTTTTTGTAGGCATGCACCTTCACATTCATTAATAGGATATTTAAAGCAACTTGTTTTTGAAGCATCCAATCCGACGAGTTTTGGGCAAAGTTTATAGTTTTCAACAGCTTTAAATAAAAATTGCCGACCAGTTTTACGATTTGAAAAGGTCGTGATCGCTTTTTTACGACCATCGGCAGCATCCAATTTTAAGTTGATATAGCCGTTTTCATCAATAAAACTATAAAGCGCATAAGTAAACAGATTTCTGCGTGTTGCTCTGTTTAAAGTGGGTTTGTTGTGTTTGATCTCAGCATTCTCCTTGAGTAAAGCTATCAATTCGTTGCCCGTGGTTTCGAAGGTTACAGCAGCCACTTGGTTTTGTATTTTTCGCGATCTTGGATTGGTAAAATGCTGGTTCACTCGGTTTCTGATGTTTTTACTTTTCCCGATATAAATTATCTTCCCATAGGTGTCATGCAAATAATAAACGCCTGTCGTGGCGGGTAAATCGGCTATTATGTTTTGCAGATTGGTCGCCATTTCATATTTAGGTTCCGCTTTGACCGCATCTTGGATGATCTGTTTTTTAAGATCTTTTGCCAAAAGCAGTTTGAAGAGTTTTACAGTAGCAATGGCATCTCCGGAAGCGCGATGTCGATCCGTAACCGGAATACCGAGTGCTCTTGTTAATTTTCCTAAACTATACGACTCTTGTTCGGGCATTATTTGTTTGGCCAATTCTACAGTACAAATAGTTTTGCGCTTAAACTCAAAACCCAATCTGCTAAACTCTGTTCGTAAAATGCGATAATCAAATTCGGAGTTGTGCGCCACGATAATGCAATCTTCGGTCATTTCGACAATACGTTTGGCAACTTCATAAAATTTTGGTGCCGTACGCAGCATCGCATTGTTTATCCCAGTTAAGTTAACGACAAAAGGTTGAATTTCGCGTTCAGGATTCACCAAACTAATAAATTGATCCACCACATCATGGCCATCAAATTTGTAAATGGCTATTTCAGTAATACCTTCTTCATTGAATTTTCCGCCTGTGGTTTCTATGTCTAATACTGCGTAGATAATGTTGTATTTAAAAGTTGAAAATGAATATAAAAAGCAAATTTAGCTGAATAGGACTGATTTTTATGATAAATTAATAATTTCGTTCTCCAAAAATGCTGCTGCCAACGCGAATGAGTGTGCTACCACAATCAATTGCAATGGGGTAATCACCGCTCATGCCCATACTGATCACTTCAAATTTGGTGTTAGAAGGATCCAACGTTTTGAGTTGGTCAAAAGCCGATTTTAGTTTTAAAAATTCGCTTTCAATTTGTTTTTTGTCATCGGTAAAAGTTGCCATGCCCATAACGCCAACAATTTGGATGTTTTTAAGTGCTAAAAAATCAGTGGATTGCAAAATTTCTTGAGCTTCTTCAGCCGTCATTCCAAATTTTGAATCTTCATCGGCAATTTTTATCTGAAGTAAGCAGTCGATGGTTCGGTTATGGATTTTTGCTTGTTTATCAATTTCTTTTAAAAGTCTAAAATTGTCCACACCATGAATCAGGCTCACAAACTCGGCCATATATTTGACTTTGTTGCGTTGCAGATGGCCAATCATGTGCCATTCAATATCTTTAGGTAATTGCGGTTCTTTTTCAATCATTTCTTGAACCTTATTTTCGCCAAAAACACGTTGCCCCGCATTATAAGCTTCCATAATGGCGCTTACGGGTTTTGTTTTTGAAACCGCTACCAAAGTAACATGTCCTGGCAGTGTTGATTTAATATGTTCAAGATTTTTTTGTATGCTCATTCTTGTAATATTGATATTTGGTTGGTGCGAGATTTGATTTTTAAAATTATCAAGCCCAAATAAATGTTTTTAAAACGTATAGAATATTTCGTAATCGTCCGATAGCCAAAAGCATTCTACTCTAAATAGAAATTTTAGAAAAAAAGAATTATACTTTATTTCTTAAAAATCAATTGTTTATTAATTAAAATATCAACCGTTGATGGTTTGAAATCAAAAGTAATTAATAGTTATGAAAACTGTTTCGCTACTTTTTCGGCTTTTCTACTTTCGGAATAATCATAAAAACCTTCACCAGATTTTACACCAAGTTTTCCTGCCCGTACCATATTGACCAATAGTGGGCAAGGTGCATATTTGGGGTTTTTAAAGCCGTCATACATTACATTTAATATAGAAAGACAAACGTCCAGTCCTATAAAATCGGCCAGTTGTAATGGTCCCATTGGGTGTGCCATACCGAGTTTCATAACGGTATCAATTTCAGTAACGCCGGCAACGCCATTGTAAAGTGTTTCAATAGATTCGTTTAGCATTGGCATTAAAATTCGATTGGCAACAAAACCTGGATAATCATTCACCTCAACAGGATCTTTTCCTAAGGTTTTTGAAAGTTCCATAATGGTTTTGGTCACTTCGTCGCTGGTATTATATCCACGGATGATTTCTACCAATTTCATTATCGGCACCGGATTCATAAAATGCATCCCGATCACTTGGCTTGGTCTTGACGTGGCTGCAGCAATTTGAGTAATGGAAATAGACGACGTGTTGGTGGCTAAAATGGTGTTTGCCGAACAAATATCATCCAGTTGTTTAAATATTTTGAGCTTTAGATCACTGTTTTCCGTAGCCGCTTCGACCACTAAATCGGCCGATTTAACGCCCAAATTCATATCCGTAAATGTGGTGATATTATTTAAGGTGTCTTGTTTTTGCGTTTCCGTAATATGTGTTTTGGCCACCATCCGATCTAGATTTTTTGTAATGGTATCCATTCCTTTTTGAAGTGAAGCTTCACTTATATCAATTAATTGTACTTTAAAACCACTTTGGGCAAAAGTATGTGCAATGCCATTTCCCATGGTTCCTGCTCCAATTATAGCGATGTTTTTCATTGAAAAATAGTTTTTGTTCCCTCGATCGATTTGTGTTATCGTGTGGGAGTTTTATTATTATAAATTATTATTTTGCTATTGCCTAAACTAAAACTGATCAATAATCATGGTGGCTACACGCAAGGCTTCTGTGCCATCATGAAGTGTAACAATCGGTTTTGTATTGTTGTTGATCGCATCGGCAAACGATTCCAATTCTTCCAAAATGGCATTGTTGCTGGAAACGTCAGGATTATCAAAATAGATTTGTTTTTTTACACCTTCGGCATTTTGAAGGATCATATCAAAATCGCCCGGAATTTCTGGCGCATCTTTCATTTTGACCACTTCACATTTTTTCTCTAAGAAATCCACTGATATGTACGCGTCTTTTTGAAAAAATCGTGTTTTACGCATGTTTTTTAATGAAATTCTGCTTGCGGTTAAATTGGCCACACAACCGTTTACAAATTCAATACGTGCATTGGCAATATCTGGGGTTTCGCTAATGACCGACACGCCACTTGCCGAAATGTTTTTGACTTTTGAATTGACCACGCTCAAAATGATATCGATATCATGAATCATCAGATCCAAAACCACGGGAACATCTGTACCGCGTGGATTAAATTCTGCCAAACGGTGGCATTCAATAAACATCGGATTGTGTATCTGGTTTCTAACCGCTTTAAATGCAGGATTGAATCGCTCTACATGGCCAACTTGACCTTTTACATTGTTTTCGGCCACCAAAGCACGGATAGTTTCAGCTTCTTGAACGGTATTTGTAATTGGTTTTTCAATAAAAATATGTTTGCCTTTTCTGATTGCCAATTTCGCGCAATCATAATGCGATAGGGTTGGGGTAACAATCACCACAACATCAACGGCATCGATAAGTGCTTCAATAGTATCAAAATATTTATAGCCAAATTCGGCTTCAATTGTTTTGGCATTTGCCTCATCAGCATCATTAAATCCAACCAATTCAAATTTTTCGGATTGCTTAAGAAGACGTAAGTGAATTTTTCCAAGATGCCCAGCACCAAGAACTCCTGCTTTTAACATAGATTGTACGTTTTGTACAAAAATAGCTTTTTTTTAAGGCAGAAAAAAGAAAAAGATAATGGAAAAGGATGACTCCATGTATGAAACAAATAGCAGGAAATTTGGTAATTAAGATGTTGAATAATTGTTTTTGTTTAAGGTTGATAACTAGTTTTTTACACTGTAAATATTATTAAAAACACATAATGTTTTTAGATTTGTAAAAACAGATGGCTTATTTAATATGAAAATAAATCAGTTATTGGAAATATTGAAAAGCAATTTTGATTTTAAAAATCTAATACCTTTACTTTTTTTGAAATAAAAATCAATTCATCAACAATACTGAAAATCATTGCGTTTGTTTGCCTTAAAAACCTGTAGTCCGTGCGAAATAAAAAACTATTAATCATTGGTCATGTGTGGCCAGAACCTCGAAGTTCTGCTGCAGGAAGCAGGATGATGCAACTTATTGCAGCGTTTAACAAGGAAAGTTTTGAAATCATTTTTGCAAGTGCTTGCGCTAAAAGTGATAATGCTTTTGATTTGTCCGCAATAGGTGTTAGTCAAGTTTCCATTGAAATGAACCATTCTAGTTTTGATGATTTTATTGTGGAATTTCAACCCGATGTCGTTCTTTTTGATCGCTTTATGACCGAAGAGCAATTTGGTTGGCGCGTTGCCGAAACTTGCCCAAATGCATTACGAATTTTGGATACCGAAGATTTGCACAGTTTAAGAAAAGGACGACAGCAAGCGTTTAAGGAACAAGCAGAATTTAACGATGCTTATTTGTTTAATGATTTTGCAAAGCGTGAAATAGCAAGTATTTATCGAAGTGATTTAAGTTTGATAATTTCTGAAGTGGAAATTAATTTACTGACCGATCGTTTTAAAGTGCCAAATGAACTTTTGTTTTATTTGCCTTTTCAATGTGAAGCCATTTCTGAAAACACCATTCAAAATTTGCCGACTTTTGATAAACGTTCGCATTTTATAACGGTAGGAAATTTTATTCATGAGCCTAATTATGACAGTGTTTTATATTTGAAAGAAACCATTTGGCCATTGGTGCGACAAAAAATTCCAACAGCGGAATTACATATTTATGGTGCTTATGCTTCACAAAAAGTAACGCAGTTACATAATAAATTGACTGGATTTTTGATAAAAGGTTTTGCCCCAGATGTCAATGAGGTTATGGCTAATTCAAAAATCTGTTTGGCACCTTTGCGTTTTGGTGCAGGATTAAAAGGCAAACTAGTAGATGCAATGCAAAACGGAACGCCGTGCGTCATGACTTCTATAGCTGCCGAAGGTATGTTCGGTAACTTGGATACCAATGGTTTTATTGAAAATGATCCAGAACATTTTGCAGAAAAAGCAGTCTTGCTTTATGAAAATGAACACATTTGGAAAGAAAAACAAAGTTTTGGTTTTAAGGTTTTTAATGCCCGATTTGATGCCAATTTCTTTCATGAACGCTTCTTTCAGAAAGTATATGCTACCATCCAAAACCTTCAAAACCACCGAAATTATAATTTTACGGGACAGATGTTACAGCACCACACTTTACAATCTACTAAATACATGGGCAAGTGGATTGAAGCAAAGAATAAGTAAATTAGAGTTCGTTTTGTCCGAAACATCATATAATTTCTTCTGTTTTCTGGTTTTTAGATCGTTTTAATTTTTGTTAACATTTCTTTGCACAAGCTATCCATTCTGGAAAACGCAAACCATTTCTTTCCTAAATCTTTGAGCGAAGCACCAATATGATATAGTTCTTTGTTATCAATAATTAAAAACGATCGTGACTTTGTTTGAATAATAGGACATGTAATCCCGGATATTGCAGGTTATGTTTTTCGACATCCAAACGTAGCTGCTTGCTAATGATCGCCGTATAAATATGCACTTCTAAATTCTTTTTTCTTTTGCTCAATAAAGTTAAGGTGGCGTCGTCTACATAATTATCTATTAGAATAATAGACAATTTCGCTTTTTTTATAACCTGACTTACAAAATGATAGGCGTCATAAACTTGCCCGTCAAAATATAAACCACGTTGTGGCAACTCGTTATTTTCTAACGCAGTAAAAAGTTTATTGAATTTTTGGTCATGTTCAATCAATTTGTTTTCAATAGTAGAAAGCCGTAGATGCTGTATAGTTTCCTGACCAACTAATCTTCGCATTTGTACAAAAGTAGTGATGATTTGTATGCTAACTTTTATGGCAATATCACTACGCAAAATAGCAGATAGCATGGCAACACCTTGTTCTGTGAAAGCATAAGGAAGATATCGTCTTCCTCCATGCTCTGTGCTTGAGGTCGCAATTTGCGACCTCAAGATATCCCATTCTTCTTTTGTTAATTGAAACATGAAATTTTGCGGAAAACGTTCACTGTTTCTGTTTACTTGTTCATTCAATCTTTTGACTTCTACGTGATACATTTCAGCTAAATCTCTATCAATCATTACTTGTTCACCACGAATCGTGAAAATCCGATTTTCAATTTCCTTTTGCGTTATTGTGATTTTATCGTTCATGTTCAAGTGTTTTCTATTTTTATTAGAACGTTTCTTACAATAAATATACGCATTCATTTTTATCTTAAATAAATTTAAGGTTTTAAAAATCAATCTGTTATTATGGTTTACTTTATTGATTTGTTTTATATTCAAAAATGATCTCTTGAATAATATTTATTTGAGTAGATTTTAGTTTTTGTTTGTTATTTAAGGAACGTCAATAAAGGTGATATTTGAAATTATAAATTAAACACGTATCAAAATAAATTATAGTTTTGCACTTTCAAAAATATCCCTATGATTTCAGTCGATAATTTAGCTGTAGAATTTGGCGGAACGGCCTTGTTTAGTGAAGTGTCCTTTACCATTAATGAAAATGATAAAATAGCCCTCATGGGAAAAAATGGTGCCGGAAAATCGACAATGATGAAAATTATTGCTAGTGAACAAACACCCACACGTGGACATGTAAGATTTCCAAAAGATGCTGTCATTGCCTATTTGCCACAACATTTGCTCACCGAAGATAAGTGCACCGTTTTTGAAGAAGCTTCAAAGGCATTTGCGCATGTGTATGCGATGCAAAATGAGATGGAGCAACTGAATAAAGCTTTAGAAACCCGAACGGATTATGACTCTGATGAGTATATGCAGATTATTCAAAAAGTATCCGATTTAGGCGAAAAATATTATGCTTTGGAAGATGTGAATTACGATGCGGAAGTTGAAAAAGCATTAATAGGATTAGGGTTTAAGCGTGAGGATTTCACAAGAATGACCAGTGAGTTTAGTGGTGGATACCGAATGCGTATCGAATTGGCAAAAATTCTATTGCAAAAACCCGATTTGATTCTTTTGGATGAACCAACTAACCATATTGATATTGAATCGGTCATTTGGCTCGAAGATTTTTTAATCAATAAGGCCAATGCAGTAATGGTCATTTCGCATGACAAAGCGTTTATTGATAATATCACCAACCGAACCATTGAGGTAACCATGGGGCGTATTTATGATTATAAAGCCAATTATTCGCATTATTTGCAGTTGCGTGAAGATCGGCGTGCACATCAAATTAAGGCCTATCAAGAGCAACAGAAATTTATTGCCGATAATAGAGCGTTTATCGAGCGTTTTAAAGGAACCTATTCTAAAACCAATCAGGTTAATTCCAGAGAGCGCATGTTGGAAAAATTGGAAATTATAGAAGTTGATGATATTGATACTTCTGCATTAAAATTACGATTTCCGCCGGCTCAGCGTTCTGGAGATTATCCAGTAACTGTAAAGGATTTGTCAAAATCTTATGATGATCACGTGGTTTTTAAAAATGCCAATATGTCTATTTCTAGAGGTGAAAAGGTGTCTTTTGTTGGACGAAATGGTGAAGGAAAATCGACCATGATCAAAGCCATTATGGGCGAAATTGATGTAGAAGGCAGTTGCCATTTGGGCCATAACGTAAAAGTGGGTTATTTTGCTCAAAATCAAGCATCGCTTTTAGATGAGAATTTAACTATTTTTCAGACGGTTGACGAAGTTGCAGAAGGTGATATCAGAACCCAAATCAAGAATATTCTTGGCCGTTTTATGTTTAAAGGCGATGATATTGACAAGAAAGTAAGTGTACTTTCGGGTGGTGAAAAAACACGATTAGCGATGGTGAAGTTGTTGCTCGAACCGGTTAATTTATTAATTCTGGATGAGCCAACCAACCATTTGGATCTAAAGTCAAAAGACGTTTTAAAAGAAGCACTTTTGGATTTTGACGGTACTTTGATTTTAGTATCGCACGACCGAGATTTTCTTCAAGGTCTTTCACAAAAAGTATTCGAGTTTAAAGATCAAAGAGTGATTGAGCATTTTGAAACCATTGATGATTTCTTGATCAGAAATAGAATTGAAAATTTAAAACAAATTGATTTAAGGAAATAGTTTTTCCTAAAGTTTAATTTGTTTTCCAAACTATAATTCAGTTTCAAGTTTTTTTTGCTTAATTAATAAATTTCAACAGTAATAAATACATAGCTTACATAAAATTATCAGGACCAAAACTGTATGAAAAATAATAAGCTTTTAATAGGCAGACTAAACACCTTTTTAAGTCAAACTTTTCATCGTGATGCTGTGACATTTCCGTATGTCATTACCATTTTTGTGGCTTTGATTGTAGCAGTTTTTGGTATCCATCTTTTTGTAGATCTTACCACTAATTTAGAATCGGCAGCATTGGCTAATTACGACCAACAAATTACCGAATATGTCATTTCTTATCGATCGCCAAGTCTTACCAAATACTTCGTTTTCATAACTCATGTGGGTGATGTTTTTGGCTATTTCTTTGTCTTAATAGTTTTGGCTGTAATGTCAGCCATTCATTTTAAAAGTTGGAAAAACATGCTCCAAATTATTATTGTGTTAGTGTTTTCAGCCTTATCCAATATGGCGCTCAAGAGTTTTATAAATCGCGCACGGCCAAGTACAGACCATATGGTATTGGTTGAAACCTTGAGTTTCCCTAGTGGGCATGCCATGAGTGCTATGGCATTTTATGGTTTTTTGATTTATTTGTTCTGCCAATTTAAAATTAATAGGCTTTTAAAAATCGCTGGAATATTGATAGCATTACTTCTTATTTTGAGTATTGGTTTGAGTCGTATTTATCTTGGGGTACATTTTCCTTCGGATATTGCTGGCGGCTTTATTGCTGGTTTTGTTTGCGTCGTTTTTTGCGTGCTTATTTTTAGTTTCATCGACGTCTTTAAATCCGATGTAAAAACACCAGATTTATGATTCCTTTTTCAGATGAAAATTCTAAGGTAGCTAATCGATATCCCAAAGATTGCTAAAAAAGCTATTATAAGTTATGTTAGCTTTTTTAGAAAAATTTGTAGAATATACAATGTAATACCGCTCGTCTCTTTGATCATATTCTAAAAGTACGACAGTCACATAATATTCGCCATCCAAAGGTTTTTTTAACCATTCGCTGGTCAATCTTGTGCCGCCGTGATAATAACCCGCTTGTATTTTATTGGTTTCTACCTCAAAAACTTTTGTGCCATTAATTTTTCCTTTTCCACTATAAGGTTGGCTGGAAAAATAAACAGCCAGTTTTAAAGCGCCGCTATACCCATAAGAATCGCTATTTTACAATTCTTTCTACACCCAAAGTAAGATCTTCACTAGTGTAATTGAAGGTAATGTTTCCTTCAAGTTTCATATTTGATTGAAGTTTGACCAATTAGAACCTGTAGGCCAAAGAGGACTAAAATTAGTGAGCAATGAAGTGTTTTCATATTTTTATCGTTTACTCCAAAAACAATATTTAAAAATATTAAGATATGCCCATTTTTTTTAAGATGCTCGCAAATTCATTTTCGACAATGCCACTTTCTAACGATTCAACGACTAATTTTCTGTAATTAGTAATATAATTGTTTGCCGTAATCTTAACGTATTCTTTATATTTCTGAACCTCTGAAGGGGTCCAATTATCAAAATGATCGCTTATTCCCAAAACAAAAGGACTGTGTATTTCATTCATGGCCAAATAACCCATTTCAAAATCCAATACTATTTTTACCAATTCCCATTTTAGTTCGCTGTCGTTTTGATAATAATTAGCTTTCATAAGATCTATCATGAAAAGGCGATATTGATAAAGTGTATAAAGTGCCACGCCGGTGTCTATCGTATGATTTAACATCGCGTTCGTGATTTTGTTGGCAGTTTTCATTACTTCTTTTATGGTGGACGTTTCTATTTTTGAATTGAGATAGAACATTGAAGCTTCATCAGAAAACCGTACGACATAAGGAAACATCTTGTTCAAATTCTGGTCGATTTCATACTTAAAAAATGAAGCCCATTTTGGTTTTACTGAAAGGAAATCTAAAGGCAAATAGTCGTGTTTGGAAATTTCATCCAAAAACATCGTAAAATGATCGTATGCCATTTCACGGCTATCAAACATTTTAACATAATCTTCAAGGCGCAGTTTGGCTTCTGGATCTATAAAATAACGGAAAAGAAAATTTAAGGATTTGATACTTACATCTTCCGCTTCACTTTCTTTATTAAATTCACTGATTAATTGGTTCAAACTATTTCGATCTCAGGATCATACCGAACTTTATGGGTATCAAAACCTTTTTCTAATAAAGAATTGGTTCAAAAATCATATATCAGAAAACTACTCGCTTCGGGATAATTTGCCAAATAATTTTTGATGATTTTTTAGGTAATGTTTTTATAGCGTAATTTTTCTTGTGCTTCATCTTCTGAAAGCGGAAGTCCATAATGGTTGACATAATGAAGCCCATCGGTTAAATAACGCGTCAAATTTTTTATATCCACACCCATTGTTAAATAGTGATTGTAAACGTCCAAAATAAGTTCTTCAGATAAGTGATCATCCTTAAAGTCTAAAATATACAATTCGGTTGCTGCCCATGCCAAAGGGATAATGCTTCTGTTATCACCTTTTAAAGCACGATTTAAGAAAATATGAAATGAGGTGTTTAAATGTTTTGTTTTTTGCTCCGGATCTTTATATGTTACTTTTGCAACTCTATTATAAATGACCGCTGTAACAAAATCCTTATAATCTGTTTTTGGAAGTTCATCGGCCGTTTGTAAAATAGGAGTTACTTCTTTAGAATATTTTACCAAATAATCGCCAAACGGACCTTTGGGATGGCTCAAATCAAATATAAAAAGATGTAATTTATCAAGTTTGTTGTTTCCAAAGTAAATGTCATCATATCGCTTGTTTAGCTCATTCCAATCCCATGTTTCAGCTTCTAAAATTTTTTCTATTTTTTGAATTTTCGGATTATCTAAATCTGGATGTCAAAAGTTTCTTCTTCTTGCGCCGTAGAAAAACTGATGCACCATAAAACAAAACCCATTGTAAGCCATGTTTTTATACGTTTTGATGTTTTTGAATTCATATCTTTTTTGTTTTAGTTTCTAAATTTTTTTATTGATTTGATTTTCTTCCAAATCGCCATTCGTTTTCTAAGGAATATGCTATCAGCCATTCTTGGTTTTTTGGAAAAATTACAGTATCTCCATGCCAAGTGTTGAAGATATCATCACTTACTTTATCAGATAAATCTTGAAAATCGATTTGAAGTACAAAGCCAAAACCCAAATAACATAGGTAAACTTGCTGTTCGGTTAAATGTTCTGAATGGATGATATTGTTTAAGATAGTTTTTGGACAATCAAAGTCGATTTTTATGCTTTCAAAATCAGGCAAATAGCGCAGCGCATGTTTATTAGGGAAAATTTTAAATAATCGTTCCAAAATCTCATCTTCGGAGGTAATTTCAATTTCTGATAAGTTATATTTTTTAAATTCTCCAAGGTTGAATTGTTCGATAAGTAAGTGCTGGTATTCTTTGGGAATACATCGTGCCAAAACGACCTGATAATTTATTTTTAATAGATTTAGACTTTCTAACACCTCTGAAAAAGGAGCGATATACTGAGAGAAGAATTCTTTAAATTGGAGCTGTTGTTGCAACAGCTTCCTTTTTTCGTTTAAGGTACTTTGTTGTTCCGGTGTCATTATTTATTAATTGATTTTCAATATACAGGCACTTACATTTAATATTCAACCTGTCTAATTCCACCTCCAACTATTTCATATTACGAAATAAGACGGTAAATGTAGAAGTTTTTATGAATTCATGGTCTTTTTTATTAAAAATAACGTTATTCGGTTTTAATATTCGATAATTTATCATAAAACGATATTTTGTAGCGATGTTTCTGTTAAGATCTAGCTAACATCAAATAGATTTTAAAAACCTGTGAGGTTTGAAATTGTTGTTGCTTTTGCTTTATAGTCTTCAAATTATAATATTTTTGCAAGTAGTAAAATATAAATTGAGATTCCTGCCGCTGCAGGACTAATAAGAGATTCTAGCTAAACATGGCAAAAAAACCGAGCATCCCAAAAGGCACCAGAGATTTTAATCCGGAAGAAGTTGCAAAACGCAATTATATTTTTAATATCATACGTCAGAATTTTGAACGTTTTGGATTTCAACCCATAGAAACACCAAGTTTTGAAAATTCAGAAACTTTGATGGGAAAGTATGGCGAAGAAGGCGATCGTTTGATTTTTAAAATTTTGAATTCGGGCGATTTTTTGAACAAAGCAGATCAACATGCTTATGATTTGAAAGATTCTAATAAGCTAACACCGTCTATTTCAGAAAAAGCGTTGCGTTATGACCTCACCGTACCTTTTGCGAGATATGTGGTGCAACATCAAAACGAAATTGAATTTCCGTTTAAGCGCTATCAAATTCAACCAGTTTGGCGTGCAGATCGTCCGCAGAAAGGTCGTTTTAGAGAGTTTTTTCAATGTGATGCCGATGTGGTTGGCTCACAATCTTTATGGCAAGAAGTAGAGTTTGTCCAATTGTACGATGCCGTTTTTACAGCCTTAAAATTGGAAGGTGTGACCATTAAAATCAACAATCGGAAAATCTTGTCAGGAATTGCCGAAGTGATTGGCGCACAAGATAAGTTGATTGATTTTACCGTGGCGCTCGATAAATTGGATAAAATAGGAGAGGACAAGGTCAAGGAAGAAATGCTAGACAAAGGCATTCCGCAATCGGGAATTGATAAATTGCAACCGTTATTTAGCCTGTCTGGAACGTTTGAATCGCAGATTTCCCAATTAAAAGATATTTTATCCACATCAGAACAAGGTATAAAAGGCATTGAGGAATTGGAGTTTATCGATCGCGCTATTTCCGAGCTAAAATTACAATCGGCAAGTTTGCAGTTGGATGTTACTTTGGCCCGCGGACTCAATTATTACACCGGTGCCATTCTGGAAGTATCCGCTCCAAAGGAAGTGCCAATGGGATCTATTGGCGGCGGCGGACGTTATGACGATCTTACCGGAATTTTTGGATTGAAGGATATGAGTGGTGTAGGTATCAGCTTTGGTTTGGACCGAATCTATTTGGTTTTAGAAGCTTTGAATTTATTTCCTGAAACCATTACCAATACCGTTAAAGCCTTGTTCATCAATTTTGGAGAAGCAGAAGCTATGGCGAGTATGAAAGCTATCAAGGTGTTACGACAAAACGGTATTAATGCCGAACTGTTTCCAGAAAACAGAAAAACCATCAGGCAGTTTAATTATGCCAATAAGCGCCATATTCCAAATGTTGTTTTAGTAGGCGAGTCGGAATTAAAATCAGGAACTTATACCTTAAAAAACATGATTTCTGGAGATCAGCAATCGGTGGATTTGGAAACTTTGGTTAGTTTGCTTAAGGATTAAATTTTAAGAGATATCGTTTGACTTTTAGAATAAATCTGTAGTAAATCTAGTTTTAAAGAGAATAGATTTCAAAAGTAAAGTCCTTGATAAACAGTTTGGTAATCTGTTTTTTTTCAAGGACTTTATTTTTTTGGTATGTATAAATTCAAACTAATAAATTACTTCAATATCAAGAATTCACAACGTCTGTTGATGGAATGTTCCTCCTCCGTACATTTGTCTTTACAATCAACTAATGGCACACGTTCGCCATAACCTTTTGAGCGCAGTCGTTTTCTGTCAATTCCATTTTCAACAATATACTCTAAAGTCGCTGCGGCTCGGTTGTGAGATAAGGTGAGGTTGTATAAATCGGAGGCTCTGTTGTCGGTATGCGCGCCCAATTGAATTTCCATGCGTGGATATTTGTTAAGTAAATCGACCAAAACATCCAAAGTCCGAGCGGCTTCTGGTTTGATATCATATTTGTTGAAATCGAAATAAATGTTTTCCAATTCAATATAGATATAACCATCATCTTTAGTCACTACAATATCTTCGGCATCATCATAAGATTCGATAGCAAGTTCAATATTAAGGGTGATATTGCCATCATCATTGGTTACAAAAATCTCGGTGGTTGGGATATAGAAATCGCGGTGGCCTTCAATGCTGTAAACTTTATTTGGTTCGGTATCAAAAACGTATTCGGCATCTTCGCCAACAACCATTTGACCGACCTGCTCGTCATTTTCATCAAATAAAGTGATGGTACTTCCTGGAAGTAAATTCTGGGAGTTTTTATCCCTAACGGTTCCTCGAACGGTAAATTGGCGTTTGTTTTCTTCTCGGGTAAAGGCATATAAATTATCATATCCCGATCGGTTGGATGACATATATCCGGTGTCATCTTCGAGTTTGAGGACAAATCCAAAATCATCCGATTCAGAGTTTATTGTTTCGCCCAAATTAAGTGGTTTTGAATAGGCCCCATCAAAATATTTGCTCATAAAAATATCCAGTCCACCAATACCCTGATGACCATCAGAAGCAAAATATAGAGTGCCTTCATCGTCCACAAACGGAAACTGCTCGCGATGGATGGTGTTGATTGTGCTACCTAAATTGATTGGATCGCCATAACTATTTTCTGCATAACCTTCATTGCTTTTGATGATATCGACATAGAAAATATCAAAAGAACCTAAAGTTCCTGGCATATCACTCGAAAAATAGAGTTTGCTGTTATCTTTACTTAGCACCGGGTGTTGGGTGGAATAGAGGTCACTGCTAAATGGCATTTCGGTAACATGTCCCCAAACATTATCAATCAGTTCGGCTTTATAAATTTTGACTGTGGCGACTAATTCTTCACCTATTGCAATGCGTTTATCATTGGTTCTTGAAAAATACATGGTTTTGCCATCGGTCGTAAAAGTGGCATTACTTTCATGTGTTTTAGTGTTGATTTCTTTTGAAAACGGTTGAATATTGACTAGTTTTTTATCTTCAGAAACTTCGGCCACAAAGAAATCGAGATACGGCTGATTGTTCCAGCTATAAATTGGGTTTTGCAGATTTCTAAATGATGAAAAAACAACTTTATCACCGTAATACGTAATTCCAAAATCACCAGTTCTCGAACTTTGGTTCATCACTTGGATGTCATAGGTATATGGAACCAGGCGATTGAGGTTGGTAATGAATTTTTTGGTATCTACCTCGTAACCTAGATATTCACCCATGATTTTATCGCCTGTTTCAAAATCTTTGGAGCCTTTGAGCGCTTGTGCGTATCTAAACAAATACTCAGGATTTATACTGTCTTTATGCGCTGTATATAAATGCGCATAAGGCGTTCTAGCCTGACGCATTTGCGAATTGAAATAATAAGAATCCCCAAGATTTTGAAGAACTTCTTGCGTTTTTTTAAGATCTTGGTACACTTTCGCAGCCTCTACATACGATTTTTGTGCGAAGAGTTTGTTCGCCTTTTTTAATGAAGGCCGCTGTGCCTGGATGGTCCATGAGGCAACAAGTAAAAATAGTAGAAGGTAAACTTTTTTCATGGCTCTTGTTTTAGAAAAATCTAGGCGATTTGTCGTATCCTTTTTGGTTACCTAATTTATCGATATCAAATAAAATCATAATCTCATGCGTACCAGAATTGAATCGACCCAAATTAGACAAGGTATAATCATAGGCGTAGCCAATACGCATGGAAGGACTAATCCTGAAATTTGCAAGCCCTGAAACGGCATCATCTAAACGATAGCCGGCTCCAACTTCAAAAACATTATTGATGAGAAGATTGGTCGTGACATCAATTGATAATGGCGCACCGCTGACAAACTTGGTCATAAAAGCGGGCTTTAATTTTAAGTGCTCATTCAGTTCAAACACATAGCCACCGGTCAGGAAAAAATGGATTTCTTCGGCACCATTGGCTACAATTCCACTGTCTTTTTCGAGATGTTTGGTGTTTAAAAGATTAGGAGCAGAAAATCCGACGTAATAATTGGTGTCATACAGATAAGCACCGGCACCAATATTAGGAAAGGTTTTGCTTAAATTATTTGCAAATGCTGGATCGGGAATGGCGTCTGAATAGATAAATCCGTTAAAATTGGTATTAAAAAAAGTTGCACCTGCTTTAACTCCTAGAGATAATTTAGTTGAAGATCCGAGGTTTAAAATGTATGCAAAATCGGCATAAACATTGGTTTCATTCACCACGTCTCCAATTTGATCATTAATGATCGAAAGGCCAACTTGTACTTTTTCTTTTAGAGGCACATGTACAAATAAAGTTCCGGTATTTGGTGCACCTACCGTGCCAACCCATTGCGAACGGTATAAAGCACCTACATTAATGTCATCACCTTCAGTAGCATATGC
>NZ_DATJCY010000410.1:0-3846 GCF_035577925.1 Gelidibacter sp.
GAGGCTGCCTGAATTGCTTTTTGATAATGAGCTCCTTCCATTTCAAGGCCTATAACGTTCCATGTGGAATTAAAGAAAAACTTTAAAATCTCTTTATTTTGGAGCGATGTCCCTAAAACAGTAATCATTGCGCCTTCATAAACGGCAATGCCATGACCTTCCAAATCTGATTTTGATAGTTCATTTTCTAAAGGATAATTATCAGCGGTGCCTTCAAAAATATGTGCCGAAGGAATCATGATATCGCCTTTTCCACCTTCCAAAATTCCGGCTTTACCCATAATTGAAATAGAATCGACATTCAGATGGATTTGCTTGCCATCTATCATTATAGGTTTTAACAACTCATCGATAGTTTCGTAAGCTTGTTCACCAAAAGCATAATCCATCACAAAGAGTACTGGCTTTTCTGAATCTTCAAATACTTTTGTTACTTCCAAGTCGGTTTTTAGAAAATCGATCTTCGCCGTATCAAAAATTTGAACATCAATGTTGGTTCCTGAGGTATCAGGAATATAAATCATGCCTTTTTGTAAAGCTTCTTTGGTCACTTTATCTCGTAAGCCTTGGTTTTCCTTTTGGCTCAAATCTTCATAAATTTCAAAAATATCTCGTTTTGAACTTAACGATTTTAGTGCTTGCGGCGCAAAAATAGAATTCATGACGCTATGCATGTTGGCACTGATAATATGTATTGGACGATCAATAAGTCCGTTTTTAATTAAGGATTCCTTAATAGTATCGGCCCAAATTTCACCATGGATATGATGCCCCAAGCGCTCTCTTAACATTGGACTAAAAGTAATGGTGCGCTTGTTATTGTTGACCACCTCTTCAATAGCCAGTTTTCCAAGCCAATAAATCAAACTTAAAAAACGCTCGGGTTGATGTGGCAAGGCAAAAGAGTTATATAAACTGGTAATTTCCTGAAACGTTCGTCCTAAAATATTGGCCGTATGCGTAATGGCAATCTCCCTATCTTGTTGCGATAACTCCTGACTGGAGAGTACTGCTTTTTCCAGTTTGATCCAATCGCGAGTAGTTGAACCTTCTTCATCAATAAGTACGCGTTTACTTATTTTGTGCGATTCAATAAACATGAACGTCAAATGTGTCAGAATATCATAGATTTCTGAACGCCCACGGGTAATTTCAATATTCATTTGTTCTTCATCAATTCGAAAGCAATTGCGTCGTCGTTTTGGCGGCACAATGGCTTTAAAATGCGAATCGATATAACCTTCGTCACTTGTAAGATTAATAAATGTACACTCTTCTATACCATACGGCAATCTATCTACAACATATAGCAATCCTTCCAATTCGGCCTTTTCATCACCAATGGATCCATAAATTTCCGGACTTAATTGTAAGAGCGATTCACGAAGTGTTTCACCAGAGACACCCATGGGTTTATAGAACCCACGATTAAATAAATGCCGCATGGTAATGTATATTCGTTCAATTGAATTGGAGCTTTCCTGAGCTCTAGTTCTGGCAAGAAGTTTTTTATTCATATTTAATATTTATGATGCAAATATAGTGTTAATATGTTAAATTTTTCTGTATCAATGCATCCGCTATCTTTCGATCATTGGAAAGTCGGGGTAACTTATTTTGTCCGCCTAATTTTCCTACAGATTTCATATAATCCTGAAAACCATCTTTTTTTATTCTTGTTATTTTTAAAGGTTGCAACACTTTGCCAACAATCAAATCAAAATAATAACTGTTTTGGTTTTGAAGTGACAACTCTATCTTTTCTGCCAATTGTGTGAGATTTTCAGGTTCATTTTCAAATTCAATAAACCATTCATGATACGGTAATCCGTCAATCGGATTTATCTGTGGTGCTACCGTAAATTCTGATACTTGAATGTTTGAACCTTGAATAGCCTCATTAAGTGCTTGCTCTACTTCCTTTCCAATAACGTGCTCTCCAAAAGCTGAAATAAAATGTTTGATACGACCCGAAACGACAATGCGATAAGGTGCCAAACAAGTAAACTCAACAGTATCACCAATATTATAACTCCAAAGACCGGCCGTGGTGGAAATAATCATCACATAATTGGTATTTAATTGAACATCTTTAATTGTGATGCGTTGGGGATTGGGATCAAAAAACGCATCGGCTTTTATAAACTCATAAAAAATGCCGGAATTGAGTTGCAAAAGCATTCCTTTTTGATTTTGTTGATCTTGATAAGCAAAAAAACCTTCGCTGGCGGGATAAAGTTCAATACTGTCCACTTTTCGTCCGATAAGATTTTCAAATTTTGCGCGATAGGGTTCATAATTAACACCGCCAAAAATGAACAAATTGAAGTTTTTGAAAACCTCACCCACTTTTTTTCCCGTTTTCTGATTGATTTTCTCAAAATACATCTGCACCCAGGAAGGAATACCTGAAATTATCGTCATGTTTTCGGGCAAGGTCTCATCAACTATCGCATCTACTTTGGTTTCCCAATCGTCTATGCAATTGGTTTCCCAAGAAGGCATCCTATTTTTTTGAAGGTATTTTGGAATATAATGTGCCACAATACCTGAAAGTCGGCCTAATTGAATCCCGTTTTTCTTTTCTAAGATTGGACTACCCTGTAAAAAAATCATTTTGCCATCCACAAAATCGGCATTTCCCGTTTCGGCAATATACATGAGAATGGCATTTCTGGCTGCTTGTATATGGGTGGGCATACTTTCTTTGGTAATAGGAATATATTTAGATCCTGAAGTGGTACCCGATGTTTTGGCAAAATAGATGGGTTTTCCTTTCCATAAAACATCAGGTTCTCCTGCAACAACGCGCTCCACATAAGGTTTTAGATCTTCATAATCACGCACCGGAACACGAGAAACAAAATCTGAATGGGAAGTGATATTTTTGAAATCATGATCCTTTCCAAACTGTGTGCGCTTTCCTTCTTTAATCAGATTTTCAAATACTTTTTGCTGTGTTTCAATGGGATTGTTGGCCCATTTTAAAACCGACTTTCTAATAAAGTGGGCAAAGGGTTTAGCTACTGCTGATTTTATTGAAATCATTATTTAAAATCTATAAAGTTGGTTGGATTTACTGGATAACCTTTGCTCCAAAGCTCAAAATGTAAATGTGGCCCTGTAGTAAGTTCACCAGTGTTTCCGGCCATGGCAATAACTTCGCCAGCTTTAACCACATCACCTTGTTCTTTGGTCAAAGAAGCATTATGCTTATATACAGAAATGAGTTCGTGGCTGTGCTCTATAATCACCACATATCCGGTTTCGGTGGTCCATTCTGCAAAAATAACGGTACCATCGGCGGTGGCTTTAACCGGTGTGTTTTTGGCTACTATAATATCTACGGCATAATGCTTTTCTTTAACATTATAGCCTTCAGAAATAGTGCCATTGACTGGTGGAAATAACACGAAATTAGAGTTTGATAAGGTCGATTCAAAAAGATTGTATTTATCTTCTTTATCTACTTTCTCGCGCAATAAAGAATCTTGTTTTGAAGGTTTTATGCTAACATGCACCGTTTCGGCATTGGCAGCGCTTAAAATTGAATCTTTGTTAAATTCTACCGCTTTAACATCGCCTGTCAATACCCTTTGTATAGAACTGAAATATTTTTCATTAACATCAATAATATGCTGTAGGGAATCTGTTTTAAAACTCAAGGCAATGGCCTGTTTTTTTAACTGTGTTGAAGAATAACCAGGAATAAACTCTCTTAAAGGTGTAAAAGCAATTAAAAAAATTGTGCCCGCAACCATCAGTATGCTGGACAAGGATACGATAACAAACACGTTTAAACGTGTGAGTTTAATGGCAAATCGTTCTTCAAAGGTATCTTCATTA
>NZ_DATJCY010000411.1:0-1935 GCF_035577925.1 Gelidibacter sp.
GGATTTATCAAGTTTTTTGAGAGGAAATGTACTAGTTATTCAAAATAACAAATCAGAATTGTCACTCCAATTAAAGCAAAACATGACTAAGCTTGAAGCAAGCTTCAAACAAAGAGATAAAGATATTAATCAACTAATTGATAAATCTAAAAACTCCATTGTTTATTCGAAATCGACCGACTTTAATCTTAATGAAGACAATAAAATTTCATTTTCAAAATCTGTTTTTATTTACGACAAAACAGAAGATAAAATCGTTGAGTTGGATATTATAAAGAATACGAAAGAAATTTCTGAATACATAAGAGAGCAAAAAGATGAGGAGGTGCAAAAGAAGTATACTCAGGAACTAAAAAGTATGATGAGTTTTCTACAATCTAAAATTGAGAAGTTTCCAGAAATTTCCAAAGACATCCAAAAATCATTGAATATTATCAAGCTCGAAGCAAATTTATTTAACGTTAACACACAAACACCTGAATCCAATAAAAAAGGTCAAAAAACCAAAATTGATCTTGATGTAAATGACTATGACAGATATGAGGATGCTAATAGAGCTAGAGAAGAAAGTGAAAAGCAAGAAGAACAAGAAAACAAAATTAAATTTAAAAGATAACTTGCAGTTTTAGATAGTTGTCTATATATTTATAGTTAAAAGTCAAACTCTTAAAAATTATGAGCTCCATTCAAAAATCAAATAATTTTCCTGACGAAATAAAATACCAACGAATAAATTTCAAAGAAAACGACTCTAAGGATTTAACAAGACAAAATTCAGATAAAGAATTTAAGATAAAGTCTTATAGACCTTTAACGGATGATGAATTTACTAAAGTTGAAGTCAAATTTAAAACATGGAAGCACTTAGACTTTTGGAGTAGAACGGTAGAAATACAAACTCCTGAAGATGTTGCTTTTATTTTCAGAAACTTAGAAAGTGAAGCTGTAGAACATATATTTGCAGTTCATCACAAAAAGGATAACTCTGTACAAATTCAGCATTTAGGAACCGGAACTTACAATGCTACAATAGCTGATACTTCTGCAATATTAGCAGGAATAGAAGAATTTGATACAGCTTCTGTTACCATAGTGCATAATCATCCTTCTGGAAATCTTACATCAAGTGTTGCAGATAAAAAATTGTTAGGGAAAATTGAAAGTATTTTACCCGAAAATGTTAAACTAAATCCAGGCATTATTCTAAATCTAACCAGTGGTAAATATCTTGAATTTGATGAAAACATTGACCTTATTCATGGAAAAGCGGAAGGTAATAATACTTTAAAATTAAGAGCTAAGACCTTCAGCAAAAAGGTGTTTAATAAAGATTTATTTGACTTACCATTGATTTTATCAACAAGAACAGCTGCGGAACTATCCAGTAAATTACGATTTGGAACTGCAGAAAAAATCTATTCTTTATTAACGGATAATTCAAATAGAGCTGTAGCTGCACTTGTTCCTAATGTTAAAGACAAGAATTGGACTGAAACACTTAAAAGCATGGCTGTAAAAACAGGTGCTAATGGTGTAATCTTCGCTACGAATCAAATGAATTATGCAAAATCAAATGATTTTTTCAATGAATTAAAAACATTAACACCTGTACTAAATGTCTTGGATGTTATACATGTAGAACCTAGTGAATTCATTAGAAATCAAAGCTATTATTCTGCTGCTGCCGAGGGCATTTTGCCCGCTTTCGAACCGAAAACAGAAATTGGAAGTTCTCACGTAAATGAGTTTTCAAATAAAGAGAATTCCGGAAAACTTGTTCGTGAAGAAAATAGTCTTGAAAAGCAATTAAGTAGCTTTCAAAAACAAAAGGAATATCTAATAGACAGCGGTCTGGGTGGTCAATTTACAGTCAAGTATAAGGGATATGACAGCACTAAAGAAAAGTATAGTTTTCAAATAGTTAACCCGGGTTTT
>NZ_DATJCY010000412.1:0-3612 GCF_035577925.1 Gelidibacter sp.
TGGGCGCGCAGGACATTTTGGCAATTCGTATTCTTTATGTTCTGCAGATGAAAAAAACTATATCAAAACCATCCAACAACTCATAAACATCCAAATCCCTGTTGAAGAAAATCATCCTTATCCATTGGATCCAAAGGAAAAACCTATTATCCATACTTCAAAAAAAACAGGAAGTAAGCATAAAAAAGGACGTAAAGGAGAAGGTTCAAAAAGCAAAAAGAAACGCTGGTATTAACAGAATAATATAAAGTTTAGCAATAATATTGAAGGTTATGAATTGGATCATATTAATAATTGGCGGATTATTTGAAGTGGCATTTGCAGCATGCTTGGGCAAAGCTAAATACGCTACAGGAATTACCGCAACGTGGTGGTATCTTGCTTTTTTGGTGTGTTTAACTATTAGCATGTTATTGCTTATAAAAGCCACTCAAACATTGCCCATTGGTACAGCTTATGCAGTTTGGACAGGTATTGGCGCAATTGGAACTGTTTTGGTTGGTATTTTTATTTTTAAAGAATCTGCTGATTTTTGGCGTGTATTCTTTTTGGGAACGCTTATTCTTTCAATTGTAGGTCTGAAATTTGTTTCTAATTAAAAGAAACTTCATTATTTCTTATCCATAAAATGCTTCAAAATTGGAATCTGCGCGCAGAGCATTATGCCACAAACAAGCATGGCATATGAGGTAATCTGATCAAATTTTAGTTTTGAAAAGAAGTTGGCAACTCCATTAGTTAAAATCGAATGAAGATCAATGTTTTGAAACCATTCATTAGTGTCAACTCCCAAATTTAGATATGAAAAAACCACAAAAGCAATCACACTTCCAAAAATAAGGATCCAGCCTGTTCTGGAAATCAACGGCCTATAAACAATTGCAGTGCTTTTAGGACGTACATGCGCCATAATATGATTTGTAAAATCACTTGAAGGACTTTCAAGATTTGAGGTTCTTATGGCCTTTTCGACAATAATATCTGATAATTTATCTACGTTCTCCTTCATAATAGGCTATCATTTCTGGTTCTAATCGTTCTTTTAAAATAGTCATCAACTTTTTCCGACTTCTAAAAAGCTTAACCTTAATGTGGTTTGGATTTAAATTGACCACATCTGCAATCTCCTCTAAAGATAATTCTTCAAAGTAATATAAAGTAAGTAAAAAGCCATCCATTTCTGGCAATAAACCAATACAATCTTTTATGGATTGTTGATATTCAGCTTCTGTCAGGGCATTTAAAGCATTATCAAGTGTTACAATTTGATGCTCTGTAAACTCATCTATAGCGACATCGTTTTGATACTTTTTATTCTTTTTGAGTCTATCAAGGCACGTATTATAAGCTATTTTATAAACATAAGTTGAAAACTTTGACGCGCCTTTAAAAGTTTCCAACGATCTGTAAACTTTCAAAAAAGTATCTTGTGACGCTTCTTCAGCTTCTTCCCTGTTTTTAAGCATTCGTAACGTCAATGTAAACACCATGTTTTTATATCGATCTACCAAAACGGCAAATGCCTTGGCATCACCATTTAAAATTTGGTCTATATATATGTGGTCGTTTTTGGTGGTCATTTTCAGATAAGACGATCAAACCTGGATTCAGGTTACAACAAATCAAAAAAATAAATAAAATGGATTTTGTGTAACCTAAACTCAAAACCAGTCGTCATAAGCAATGAACACACTAAAATTAATCAATTAAAAATCGAACAGTTATGGGATCAGAATTTATTATTGTACCACTTTTTATCGCCGCTTTTTTTGGCGTTTTTTACCTTCATTATTCCACACGGCACAAAGAACGTTTGGCACTCATTGAAAAAGGAGTTGATGCCAGCATTTTTATACGAGGCAAACAACCTACAGCACCTTTTTGGAAAGTCCTTATCCTAAATTTAGCATTACTACTTATGGGAATTGGCCTTGGTATTTTTATTGCACTAATCATTGAAACTTATACGACACTCAATGATAATGCGGTATATCCAGCTACTATTTTCTTAATGGGTGGACTAGGTCTTTTTGTAGGTTTTAACATGACTAAAAAAATCGACAAAGAATAAAAAAGATTTTTCAAACTCTAAATGAAACGGCTAGCATTTTGTTAGCCGTTTTTTTATTAATTACTGTATCTTTAAATCTTGAATTTTAAAAACAATGCATAACTAAAAGTATTCTAATCAATTTTATACTTCTAAAGATTTGCGGCTTTTTTAAAATGTCGGCTTTAAAGACACAATTCCCCATGAAACATTATTCCGTCCTCTTATATTTTTTAGTATTCTGCACTGTTTTAGGCTTCTCGCAAACCACAATTAAAGATGTGCAAACTCGTTATCCGGTTTCGTATGCCACTGTTTCGTTTAACAATGGAAATGGATTATTTGCAAATGATGAAGGCGAATTTGTATTTACAAAAAAACTATATCCAGATGTTGACACGCTTTATATTTCTGCTTTAGGTTATAAAGATTTGAAAATAGCTACTTTAAACCTACCTGACACCATTTTGATGGACACCGAAACCAATACTTTAGATGAAGTATTGATTACCGCAAAAATTGATCGAAAATTCAAGGTTGAAAACATAAAGCCCTATTTGGACGACGATTATTACCACTGTTGGTTGCCCACGATAGAATCTGAAATAGCGGTTTATTTCAATAATCCGGACACTGATTTAAAAAAAATAACCAAAGTACATTTCCCCATTACTTTAGAATCTAAAGATTGGGACAAACGCAAACGCTCCAATGCGGATAAAAAGCCTTTTTCTACACTATTTAAGGTGAAATTTTACAACTCCGAAAATGGGTATCCTGGAAAAGAAATCAGCTATCGTAACATAGTTTTCAGAACGACGGAAAAAGATGGCGACAACTTTACGCTCAACGTTGAGGATGAAGATATCTTTATTCCAAAAAATGGCGTTTTTATTTCTTTGCAAGTATTGGGATACACTGATAATAACGGCAAATTATTATCAAACAAAAAATACAAGGAAATTAAATCCAATGATGGAAGTATTGTAAAAATTCCGACAAATTTTAGACCGCTACTACCTTTTACAGATAAAATAACACAAAACAACACTTATATCAAACGTGTATTTATCAATGAAAACAAATGGGCAAGATTTGAAAAAGAAAGTAATTTCCAATCCTCGCTTCTCCAAGCAGGATTGAATAATTATGGCATCGGATTGACTTATAATGTTTATAAAGATTAACAAAATACCTTACCTAAATATCACTCTAAAAAGGTGTTTACTCTACCAAAAAATCAAAATAAGTATCTGGATAAGGTTCCCATCTTAAAGTAAAATGCCACCATTCCTTCGGATAGTTTCTAAAATTATATTTGTGCATGACATTGACAAGGAGGTCGCGATTGGCTCTTTGGATTTCGGTAAGATCAGGATGGTCCGTCCAAGATTCTTCACCAAAAAAATCAAAAAAACCACCCATATCCAACGGTTCACCTGTATTAGCATCAATAATGGTCAAATCTAAGGTACTGCCACGACTATGCCCGGATTTTGACGCAATATATCCTTCACTAAACAAAAACTGTTTCTCAACTCTAGGGTAAAACTCTTGTTTTT
>NZ_DATJCY010000413.1:0-1737 GCF_035577925.1 Gelidibacter sp.
CGCCACCAGATGGTCTTCGTTTTTTAACCAAATGCGCTCCTTTGCAGCAGCAGCTCTTGGATGTGGTGCGATATAGGTTTCCAAGCCATCAATATTGATAAGATTAGTGTATCCAGCAGCAATTACCACAATTTTAGAATGGTAAGTATCTTTATTCGTGGTGACCTCAAAACCATCCGAAATCCTTATAACAGATTTTACTTTTTCGTTTTCAATTTGATCGACATGAGGATATAAAGTACGGAGCTGCATTTTGCCCTGCTCCAAAATATCCGAACCCAAAGTTCCCGGTGCCAATCCCAAAACATTATTGAACAATGCCGTTTGCAAATGGGAAGTACGTTGGTGAGCAATAAGTCCGATATGTTTATTTTGGGCAAAAGCCTTAGGTTTGGCAGATCCCAAAACCAAGGCACACGACATTCCTGCCGCGCCTGCGCCAACAATCAACACATCATACATTGCGTTTCTGCTTTGAAAGTTTTTCAATTTGTTTTGAAACACGAAGAATCTGCAATAAAAGAATAGCGCAAAGCGCCAACACAATAGTGATGACCGCTACGATACTTTCGCCTTCAAAAAGATGGTCAAAATTTAACTTGGTAACATTAAAAGCAATGAGCGCCACTGCAATTACCGATAGAACTATAGTTAAGATTTTCATATGATAAGTATTGATGTGATTAAACCATTTCAAACAAGGTCTTGATATTATGGGCAAATAATTTTACCGCAATGGCCAATAAAACGACACCAAATATTTTGCGGATAACGTTGATACCACTTGGGCCAAGAAATCGTTCAATTCTTGAAGAGGTTTTTAAAACTATAAAGATAACAACAACATTTAATAAAACGGCAACAATGATGTTTTCTACTGAATATTCTGCTCGTAATGACAGTAAGGTGGTTAAACTTCCAGGCCCTGCAATTAACGGGAATGCCAAAGGAAATACCGTTGCGGTCATACTAGTATTTTCATCGGTTTTATATAAAGTAATGCCGAGCGTCATTTCTAAAGCGATAAAAAATAGGATAAACGCACCTGCCACAGCAAATGAGTTGATATCAATACCAATTAATGCCAAGATGTTTTGTCCTAAAAACAAAAATGTAATAAGAATCAATCCTGCAATAATAGAGGCCTTACCACTTTCAATATGTCCAAATTTTTTACGCAGATCAATAACGATAGGAATATTGCCAACAATATCGATAACCGCAAATAAAATCATAAATGCCGTAAAAATCTCTTTTAAATCAAGTTTCATAGGACAAAGGTTTTAAATTTTCAGCAAAAGTAGAATATTAATACCGATTAAAATGCCAATCAACTGTAAATATTGGCTATTTTTGCAAACCATTTCCATTAAAAACACACTCATTTTTAAGATAGTAGATATGTTTCAATTAGGCAAAACCATTGTTTCAGAAGAAATCATTCAAAAGGATTTTGTATGCAATTTATCGGCATGCAAAGGTGCTTGCTGCATAGATGGTGATGCCGGCGCTCCGTTAGAACTCGAGGAAACAAAAATAATGGAAGCCATTTACCCTAAAATCAAACCATTTTTACGTCCAGAAGGCATTCAGGCCATTGAAGCACAAGGAACGTTCATTACCACAGAATATGGTGAATTTGAAACGCCGTTAATTGATGGTGCCGATTGTGCTTATGTAATTTTTGACAAGAAAGGAACTGCGCTTTGTGCCTTTGAGGAAGCCTACAACCAAGGT
>NZ_DATJCY010000414.1:0-2117 GCF_035577925.1 Gelidibacter sp.
CTAGCGCACCAATAGCATCCATGATACCGCCAAACACCATGGCGCACAGGATAAGCCAAACCGTATTTAGCATGCTAGACATCCCTCCTGATGAAAAAAGTCCTTTTAATGCTTCGTTATCGGTTGGTATGCTGGCGTCAATGGTCATTGCATCCATGATGCCTTTATAGCCCGTGGCAAAAGTTAGGGAATCACCCCCTCCAATGGTGGCTACAATATGTGGCTGAAAAATAAGTGCTGCAATACCGCCCAACAAGGTGCCCGCCAAAAGTGCAATGAGTGGTGGGGTTTTTCTTATGATTAAAATAACAACCAAAATTGGAATTACAAATAGCCAAGGTGTCACATTTATAGAAGCCTTAAGTGCTGATAAGATAGTTTCGGTATCGGCAGTTCCTGAGGTGTCAATATTAAGGCCAATAATAATAAAAACGATTATTGTGATGATTAAAGTGGGCGTTGTGGTGTAAAGCATATAGCGGATATGCGTGAACAAATCAGTACCTGCCATAGCGGGAGCTAAATTTGTAGTGTCACTTAACGGTGAGATTTTATCGCCAAAATAAGCTCCCGAAAGAATAGCTCCGGCAGTCATGCCGACGTGGACGCCTAATGCATTTGAAATTCCGATAAGTGCAATACCTACAGTGGCCGAAGTGGTCCAACTGCTTCCTGTAGCAACAGAAATGATGGAACAAATAATGACGCAAGCTGCCAAAAAGATGGTGGGGTTTAGGACTTGAAGTCCATAATAGATCATGGTTGGTATGATACCACTTATCAGCCAAGTGCCAGCCAAAGCGCCTACCATAAGTAGAATGAGAAGTGCTCCAGCAGTGGATTTGATGTTTTCAGAAACCTCCTCAATCATCTGTTTAAAAGATACCTTGTTGAAAATACCGACCAAAGCTGCAACTGCGCCACCCATTAACAAGATAAATTGATTGGAGCCGCCAAGAGCATCTCCGCCATATAGATAAACGTTGTAAGCTAACATGATGACCAGAGCAAAAACTGGAATTAAAGCCTCCCAAATATTCAATTCTTTATTTTCAATGATAGGGGTAAATTCAGATGATTTTGGGTTGGTATCTTGATTTTGCATAGGAGAATAGTAATTACAGTTTAGAGATTCTATTTCGTAATGTTACGATTTTCAACAAACCTATGCAAATCAATTTGGAGATACACTTTTATATAGTCAGCAAATTTTTTTTAAAATCTGGTTTTCGGGATGTAGATTAATCATTTCGATCTTTTTTATAGAATATCTAATTGCACCATACAATCCTTCATCATGGTATAAGTTCTTTCAATATCAGCATCCAATCCGATTGAAAAACGGATCAAGCCATCGGTCAAGCCCATTTCTTTTTGTTCTTCAACAGGTATTTCTGAAGAGGTTGAACTTCCAGGCGCAGAGAACAAGGTTTTATAAAAACCAAGGCTTACGGCAAGATATCCCAAGTTTTGTTGTTGCATTAATTCCATCAACGCATTTGCTTTTTCTAAAGTACCTACATCAACCGTAAGCATACCACCAAAACCATACTTTTCGTTCATCATCGATTTGAATAATTCATGTGATGGATGCGATTTTAATCCTGGATAAACAGTTTTAAGGCCATCTTTTTGAAATTTATTGGCCAAATAAAGTGCGTTGTGGCTGTGCTGTAAAATGCGAATATGTAAGGTTCTTAAGTTTTTTAGGATCGATGCAGCCCTTAAGCTGTCCATAGTTGGTCCAAGAAGCATGCATGCGCCGTCGTTGACATTTCTTAAATCATCTATAAATTGTTGTGTACCGCAAATTACGCCTCCAACAGTATCACTGGAGCCATTGATGAATTTGGTCAAACTATGAATTACAATATCGGCACCCAACTGCGTCGGTGAAATGGATAAGGGCGAGAATGTATTGTCAACCACCAGTTTTAGATTGTGTTTTTTAGCCAATTTTGCCAAACCTGCAATGTCCGCAACCTCCAATAGTGGGTTGCTCACCGATTCGCAGAAAATTACTTTTGTTTTTGGCGTAATAGCCGCTTCAACAAGATCTAATTTGGTGATATCTACAAATGTGGTCTGGATATTGAAACGTGGCGTAAAGTTTTTTA
>NZ_DATJCY010000415.1:0-27745 GCF_035577925.1 Gelidibacter sp.
ATGAATTAACAAAAAACGAATATGAGAAATTGACACAGCTATCTTTAAAGAGGAATAGGATATTAGAAGGTTCTAAAGATAATGATATAGATTCTATTGGAAAGTCTCAATTAGTAAATATAAAAAAAGAGTGGACCCGTCACCAAGCAAAAATCAGGGATATAAGAATCAAATACATAGCATCCATGCCAAGCTCCTTTCTAGGACCCTATTATTTAAGCGCATATTATTTTAAAAGCATGCCGCTAGATACTATCAAGAACTTATATAATAATTTCTCTGAAAATGTAAAAGAAAGTTATTATGGTAGCTATTTAAATTCAATGATTGAAAGTGCTGAAACTCCTTTGAAAGTTGGGGATAATCTGGTTGATTTTAGCCTGGTTGATTTAAATAACCAATTAATAGACCTAAAATCTTTTAAAGATAAATATATAATATTGGATTTTTGGGCGAGTTGGTGTGGACCTTGTAGAAAAGAGGCACCAAAGTTGGTTGATTTTTATAAAAAACATAAAGAAAAGGGCGTTGAAATTATTGGTTTGTCGAGCGATAGTAATAAAAATTCATGGCTTAATGCCATTAAAGAAGACGACACTAATATTTGGCATCACGTTTTTTTAGATAAAAACTCATATGGGATAAAACAAAAATACGACATTGAGTTTTTACCAACATATATCTTAATAGATCCTGAAGGAATCATTAAAGGTAAATATTCGAATTTTGATGATTTAGAAAATAGTTTGATGCAGATGTTCAACGATTAATATTGGAATCTCTAGAAACATTCAAATTTATGGTTATAAATTTAATCACAATATACTAATTTCTGAATTGTAGTTGAAATGGATTATATAAACTATTTTAGTAAGTTGAAGATAGATAATTGGCATAAACATACTTTTAAAGTACTAAAATGTAAATTCAGAAGGAATATTGAATAACAATACGAAACATAAATAAAGTTATTTTTGAAAAAAAGTTTTCCTTTCTATAAACAACAACATGCTAATGATTGCGGTCTAATCTGGCTTAGAATTATTCCTATAACAAAATCCGATGGATTATAACAATGCGTTAAACTTGAACTAAGGTTCTAAACATTTTTATTTAGGAATGTTTGCTAAAACTTACAAATCGACTTATTTTCGTGAAAAAGTTGATTTATTGGGCAAAATGTATGCTCAAAATTTAATTTTCACTAATAAAACTTATAATAATCAATGAAATTTGCCATCATTAAAGAACGTAAAAATCCACCTGATAGACGTGTTGTATTTCCACCAGAAAAATTAGTAGAAGCAAGCGCTTTGTTTCCCGATGCCGAATTTATTATAGAATCGAGTGATATCAGGGTTTTTCCTGATGAGGCTTATGAAAAATTAGGGTTTAAGGTTACGGATGACGTGTCGGATGCCGATGTTTTTCTAGGAGTTAAGGAAGTGCCGGTTGATGCGCTAATTCCTAATAAAAAGTATATTTTCTTTTCGCATACCATTAAAAAGCAACCCCAAAATCAAAAATTGCTTCAAGCTATTCTTGAAAATAACATTGTGCTTTTGGATCATGAAACTATGGTCAGAAAAAGTGGTTCGCGGTTAATAGGTTTTGGTCGTTATGCTGGTTTGGTTGGTGCATATAATGGAATTAGGGCTTTAGGTTTAAGGGATAAATTATTCAATTTGCCAAAAGTTGAAACTCTGGCCGATTTAAACGAAGTAAAATCCGAACTGGATAAAATAACCATGCCACCAATCAAAATATTGCTGTCCGGAACCGGAAAAGTTGCCCATGGCGCTAAGGAAATCCTGGATCATCTAAAAATAAAAGAAATTGGCGATGCGCTGTATTTAACGGCCAAGTTTACCGAGCCGGTTTACTGCATGGTGGATGTTATGGAATATAATAAACGCAAAGATGGAAAAGTTGGTTATAAGCAGCAGTTTTATAAAGATCCATCCGAGTATGAAAGTAATTTTATGCCATATGCCAAACAGACCGATTTATTTATGGCAGGTCATTTTTATGGTAATGGCGCTCCGTTTTTATTTACAAAGGAAGATGCAAAATCACCAGATTTTAATATTTCAATTGTAGCGGACATTAGCTGTGATGTTGGTGGTCCTGTGGCTTCTACCATTCGAGCGTCAACTATTGCCGAACCTTTTTATGGCTATGACGCCCAACAGGAAAAGGAAGTTGCATTTGATGCCAAAAACGCTATAACTGTAATGGCGGTTGATAATTTACCATGCGAACTTCCAAAAGATGCCAGCGATGGTTTTGCTGATATGTTTATCAAACATGTGCTTCCTGCATTTTTTAATAATGACGAAAACGGCATTCTTAAACGTGCTAAGATTACCGAAAATGGTAAGCTTACCAAGCGGTTTGCTTATTTGCAGGATTATGCAGATGGGAAATAAATAAAAAAGCCTGATGTTTTAATTTCAGGCTTTTTTGATTTTAAAAATTTATCAATTATGATTTCAAGATATTAATCATAATATCCATTTCTTTAATTAATTTTTCATTGGAGCCGCTATAACCCACCGAGATGAATTTCATTCGTCCGTCGGTCCCAATGATGACTTTGGTCGGAATGCCCTCAATATTGTATTTACCCGCAACTTCAAAACTATTAGAGCCTTCAATTTCTTTGTCGTACAGAACCTCAAAGGTGTATTTGTTTTCTTTGATAAAGTCTTCGACCATTTTTTCCCTGTTCGGCCCTCGTTCAAAAGTATCCACAAATAAAAGAGTCACTTTATCATCATTTTTATATTTGGTAACTACTTCTTGCATGCCTGGGAATGATGCTATGCAAGGGCCGCACCAGGTTGCCCAAAAATCTAAAATCACAATTTTTCCTTTTAAAGAGGCTAGTGACACGTCGTTTCCTTTCATATCTTTTAAAGTAAACAATGGTGCTTCTTCATCCATCATTGTACTTTTTACTTCTGCCACTTGTGCCGCATAAGCTTCTTTTTCAAAAGCAACTATGTTTTCTTCAGCATCGGTTGCAGAAGGGTTTTGCTGTAGGTAGGCCGTTTTGTAAGCTTCTTTTATTTTGTTGTTGGCATATCCTAATTTGATAAAATTTTCTGCCTTTTCTTTAACGGCTTCGGTTTGGTTGTCAGCAATCAAATAGTCAATATAACGCTCATTGGCAGCAAGATCTCTTGCTTTTGGATCGTGTGCTTTTTCTTGATATGCAATAGCTTCCTTTACTTTACCTTGTTTGAAAAGGATGAAAGCGTAAGTATCGGCATACATATTATAAGACGATTTTAAGTTTTTGTCATACTGGTTTTTTGTATAAAACTCTGGTTTGTCATCCAAATTTTGTTGTAAGGAGGTGATCAATTCCAATGATGTTTTTGACATTTTTTCAGCTTGATCCAGGTTTTCACCACTTTCTGCCATCGACCAGGCAAGATTGTTTAAAACAGAAGCTCTGTTTGATTTTTCATCCACCTTAGACAAGTATTTGTCAAAGTTATCCATGTCTTTTTGTTGGTAATAGGTTCTGGCCAAAGCACTTGCCATGTAATTTCCTAAATTTCCTAATTTTGGGTTACTTTCAGCATAGGTTTTGAAAATTGCCACTTTTTTAGTTAAATCACCTTCTTTTTGAAATTGATCAATCAGTTCAAAATTGGCTGTTGTGCCTTTCGGGAATTTTGCCAAAGCAATCTGTTTTACAGAATCTTCTTTTATCTTATTTTTCAACATACGGTAAAACTGCATTACCGACGCATATTCTTTTTCTGATACCTCCGTTTTTTTACCAATAGCCGCCGCATAGTCCTCAATGAGTTTTTTGCCTTCTTCTTTATTGTTTTTGAAAAGTAATTCCAAGTAAGGCACTTCCCAATTTTCTTTGAGTTCGGGATGTGCTTCAAGTTCAGTTTTGATCGTGCTCAAAGTGGCATTTTCATCTCCAACGATATTATAATTGCCGCCGTTTCGCAAAGCGAAATAAGAAATAGCTGAGTTGCTCCCTGAAATTTGTACGTCATCATTAGTGTACAATGGTAACAAATAACCTTTTTTATTGTTGTCATCAATTTTGTCGTCAACTTTTATAATAAAAGCCAATGCAATTGCCGAATCGGGGATTTTTATAGCCGCTTTTTGTTGGCCATCAGTTTTTGAAAAATCAATGTCAACAGGATATTTTTTTGTACCCACCATATAGTAATAAAAGGCTTCAACGTCCTTGTCGTTATTATAAGTAAGGTCTAAATGGTCGCTAGGTTTTGGGTGTTCATTGGAGATAGTCAGTTGGCCAATAGTGCGTGGTTGGGCTTGCTTTTCTGGTTCCTGTTTGCAGGAGAAAAACATCAAAAGCATTAAAAATGAATAAAGTGTGATTTTTTTCATGTGATGTGTTTAGGTTTGTAAGATTATAAAAGTACAGAATATTCGGTTAATGCTAACATGGTAACTGTTCTTTAGAGGATGCTTTTTAATAATAGTGGGTAGAAATTAGGGATTAGTGCTTGTAGCCATAAAAAGCTATTTCATAAAGTTCCATGAAGGAGTTTTCAATATTCAAAAACCGATGTCTCCCGCCTGAACGGATATACAAAATGGCTTTTGAGAATTTCAGAAAGTTTTTTGACAACCTTATATCATTTATCCTATCGGAATTTTTTCTCCCAAAAATTTGGGTCCGACATTGAATACGATATCCATAAATGCTTTAGATCTTGCCAGATATTCCCTTAATCTGGTTTTTAATCCATAACGATTAGTGACATCTTTAGCATTAAAAGCAATAGCGTCAATGTCAAAATTTTTGGCGATATAGATGGCGCGCTGATTGTGGAATTTCTGGGAAATAATGGTCATGCTGTATTGCCCAAAAACTTTCTTGGCCCTGATAACCGAGTCTAAAGTTCTAAATCCGGCATAATCCAGCACAATTTTGTTTTCGGGGATTCCTCTTTTGACGAGGTCTTTTTTGAAAGTATCAGGTTCATTATAACTGATATGACTATTATCGCCACTTATGAGGATATAATCAATTTTTCCAGCTTTAAATAGGGCAACAGCAGCATCAATACGATAGGTGTAATAAGGATTTATACCTCCTGTTGCAATGTATTTGCTGGTGCCGAGCAATAAACCGACCTTGTTTTTAGGGATGTCGGCTACTTTGGAATAAAGATAACCTTCTGCTTTATGGGAAATCCAATAATCGGTGGCCACAAGTACTATGCACAAGACGATAGCAGTGGCCAATATGATTTTTAGGAATTTCATAAGTGTGTTACATGAAAATTTTGGTATTTGGAAAGATACTAAATTTTACAGTTCCTTGTAAACGATATAATTTTCGAAAGAAAGACCTTTATAGTTTTTCTTTTGCTTTCTTTCAACAATATAATATTGGTTTTCAAAAAGAGGAAGTGCCGTAATGCTAACATCCGATTTGATGATTTCATATCCGGTTGAGATGGCCTTAGATTCTATAATGCGCATTAATTTGGTGCCGAATCCTCGACGTAAATAATCTTTATGAATGAACAGACCGTCAAAACAATTTCCGTTGCTAAGGTATGCAAAACCTACAATCGTTTCATTGAGTTCTGCTACAATAAAATAAGAGTTTTTAATGCGTTCTTCCCATTTTTCAATTTCTGAAGCTCCGGATGCCCATACTTTAATTTGTTTTTCCGAATAATGTTTGGAGTTGACATGGGTAATGGTGTCCCTAAAAATACTGGTGATGAACGGAATATCCTCTAATGTTGCTTCTCTAATTTGTATCATAATTAAACTCTAAAAATACCACCCAAACTAATGACCCTTTGTTTATAGAAAAAATGCTGTGATGCGCTATCGGCAGAATTGTGCGTGGTTCTGATATTGCCCATATTAATATAACCGCCTTTCAAATCACCCTGAATAAAAAAGTGTTTAAAGAAGGTGAGGTTGAGACCGGCGCTCAGCGAAACGCCAAAACCTGAGACATGAAATTGGTCGTAACGATCTTTGCCTAAAAGTGTGGTGTTTGTTTTTGGAAAAAGAACTCCTGCGCCAATCCCTTCGGTGATATTAACTTGAAATTTATCGGTATTTTGAATTCTGAACAATGAGGAAATATCGTCATATCTTGCAATTTCGGCATAGATATAGTTTAAGCCATCGGTATGTTCAAACTTTAAGAACTCTTCAGAAACGAAAAAATTCTGGTTGTCGTAAACCCCGTTATAGATGGATCCGGTAGCATCTGAAGGCAAATTGATATACCCGTCAAGTTCTCGATTTTTATTGTTGTCCATAACGTATTTCATGTGGTCCAAACCAATTGATACGGTGTATTTGTCAGAAATAAAATAACCCAGTTTAAAGTTGGTTTGTGGAATGGTCATTCGCGCCGGATTGATGTAATCAATATGCCAGCCTTTGGGTTTGTCATGTGCCGTTACATTTTTTATGGTAAAGTCATAATCTTCACCTTTAAAAGTAATGTCCGATTTTGTAAATCCAGCACGGTTACCGCCCCAGCTCACAAAAAGCTTACCTTTATTGGACGCTGTATATCTGTTAGGTTCTACGATATCTTGTGAAAACCCTTTGAAACCGAGGAGCAATAGGAATGCACCCAAAAAAGGTGGGTAAGTTTTTTTAAACATTTCAAAAAATATTTTATAAAGTATTAATCGTCTTTCTGATGGCGACGAGATTGGTAAGTAGTTTTTCTAAATTATCTAAGTGCAGCATGTTGGCGCCATCACTTTTTGCGTTGGCCGGATCAAAATGTGTTTCTATAAACAAACCATCCACATTGTTGACCACGCCAGCTCTGGCAATAGTTTCAATCATATCTGGACGGCCACCTGTTACGCCAATACTTTGGTTGGGTTGTTGCAAAGAGTGCGTCACATCCAAGATGGTCGGTGCATAATGGCGCATCGTCGGGATTCCTCTAAAATCGACAATCATGTCCTGGTAGCCAAACATGGTTCCTCTATCCGTAATCCATGCTTTTTCATTGCCGGCATCCTTTACTTTTTGGACGGCATGCTTCATCGCTTCCGGACTCATAAATTGGCCCTTTTTTAGATTGACCACTTTTCCAGTTTTTGCAGCTGCAACAACCAGATCGGTTTGTCTCACCAAAAATGCCGGAATTTGCAATACGTCAACATACTCGGCAGCCATTAATGCATCCGATATTTCATGAATATCGGTAACGGTTGGTACATCAAAAGTTTCAGAAACTTTGCGCAATATTTTAAGGGCTTTTTCATCGCCAATACCTGTAAAGCTATCTATTCTACTTCGGTTGGCTTTTTTAAAACTTCCTTTAAATACATAAGGAATTTGCAAGTTGTCTGTGATTTTTACAACCTTTTCGGCAATGCGCAATGCCATTTCTTCGCCTTCAATGGCGCAAGGACCTGCCAATAAAAAGAAGTTATTGGCAGTTATATGTTTTAATTTTGGAACGTCGTTGAGTTTCATTTGATTAAAATTTTTAAAGTGCAAAGTTACGGAAAATTATGTGCGTGGAAGTATCAGTTTAATACGTATTTATGATATTAAATTCTGAATTTTTACTTGCAAAAAAATTGGAGCCATTCAGAGTTGTTTTTACAAGATGCAAAATGCGTTCTGAGTTTAAGTTTATAGCAATATAATTGATGTAAACTTGTTTTTTATAGGAAGTATTTGGTTCTAATATTTTTTGGGATGTGTTTTTTAAAGAGGTTTTAAATGATTAAAATACCTTATCAAATTTTACAATTCTGTAGAAATTTCATAAAAACAAAAGTTGTTTTCTGTTTCGTATAATAAGATGTATGGCTCCATGAATATTTTATGAACAGGTTTCATAGGGTTTTAATGCATTCAATGTCAATGTTGTATGTTAGGGCGGTTTTGTTGAGAATTAATCCTGAAACGTTATCACAAAATTTCAAAATACCAGAATCATCAAGATAATTTGTGAAAAAAATATCGTACATTTGCACGCTGAAAAAATAGCACCAGATATATGGCTACAATAAAAAATATTGCAATTATTGCACACGTTGACCATGGTAAAACAACCTTGGTAGATAAGATCATGTACTTTTGTCACACGTTTCGAGAAAGCGAGAACACGGGTGCATTAGTCCTTGACAATGAAGATCTGGAGCGCGAAAGAGGTATTACCATTACCTCCAAAAATGTTGCCGTATCATATAAAGGCACAAAAATAAATGTTATTGATACTCCGGGTCACGCCGATTTTGGTGGGGAAGTAGAACGTGTATTAAATATGGCCGATGGCGTATTGCTGTTGGTAGATGCTTTTGAAGGACCGATGCCGCAAACACGTTTTGTACTTCAAAAAGCAATCGATTTGGGATTAAAACCTTGTGTGGTTGTCAATAAAGTGGATAAAGAAAACTGTACACCAGATGAGGTTTACGAAAAAGTGTTCGACCTAATGTTTGAATTGGGTGCCGAAGAATGGCAACTCGATTTTCCAGTAGTTTATGGTTCAGCCAAAAACAATTGGATGAGCACCGATTGGAGAAAACCAACCGACTCTCTTGAACCTTTGTTGGACATGGTTATTGAGCATATTCCATCCATGGAAATTAAAGAAGGCACAACCCAAATGTTAATTACTTCTTTAGATTTCTCATCGTTTACAGGTCGAATTGCTATTGGGCGTTTGCAACGTGGCACTTTGAAATCCGGAATGAATATTTCGTTGGTAAAACGTGATGGCAAAATTGTAAAATCAAGAGTTAAGGAACTTTTTGTGTTTGAAGGTGTGGGGCGTAAAAAGGTCGATGAGGTCCAAACCGGAGATATTTGCGCTTTGGTCGGTTTGGAAGGTTTTGAAATTGGCGACACTATTGCCGATTATGAAAATCCTGAAGGTTTGCAAACCATTGCTATTGATGAGCCAACCATGAGCATGTTGTTCACCATTAACGATTCGCCGTTTTTTGGTAAAGATGGCAAATTTGTTACTTCGCGCCATATCAAAGAGCGTTTGAATAAAGAACTAGAAAAAAACTTGGCGTTGCGTGTTAGCGAAACCAATAGTGCAGATAAATTTATGGTTTTTGGCCGTGGTGTTTTGCATTTATCTGTTTTGATCGAAACCATGCGCCGTGAAGGTTATGAACTTCAAATAGGCCAACCACAAGTTATTATCAAAGAAATTGATGGTGTAAAATGTGAGCCTGTTGAAGAAATGACTATCGATTTGCCAGAAAATGTTTCAGGTAAAGCTATTGAAATGGTGACTTTGCGTAAAGGCGAAATGTTGACCATGGAAGCTAAGGGCGATCGTATGACCTGTACGTTCCATATTCCATCTCGCGGTATTATTGGTTTACGTAACCAATTGCTTACAGCGACTGCGGGAGAAGCTATTATGGCACACCGTTTTATTGAATACCAACCGCTTAAAGGTGGTATTCCTGAACGTCAAAATGGATCGTTGGTATCGATGGAAAACGGTCAGGCTATTCCTTATTCAATTGATAAACTCCAGGATAGAGGTCGATTTTTTGTTGAACCTGGCGAAGATATCTACGAAGGACAAGTTATTGGCGAAAACTCACGTGGCGATGACATGACCGTGAATATCACAAAAACCAAAAAGATGAGTAACGTTCGTGCTTCTGGAACCGATGATAAAGCACGTATTTTCCCAGCAATAAAATTCTCTTTGGAAGAAGCTTTGGAGTATATCCAAAAAGACGAATATGTAGAGGTTACGCCACACCATTTACGTTTGCGTAAAATTTTATTGACGGAAGTAGAACGTAAAAGAAATAAAAACGTATAATTCGAGTGACTTGAATTATTTTAGAAAGGAATTCCATTAGGAGTTCCTTTTTTTATGAAATACGATATCTAAAATGGAAGGTTTATGACTAAATATTAAAATCATTGATAATTTTAACACAATTGTTAAAATTATTGTATTTTGGATTGCAATTTAAACCACTAACTTCATTATCTGTTTTCCGCTTGAGTACTTATTCAGTTGAAATTTATCAATCTAAATTTAAAAACGATTGGAATGCCTTTGTTGGACATTCCAAGAATGGGACATTTTTATTCCATCGTGATTTTATGGAGTATCATCAACATCGGTTTGAGGATTATTCGTTGATGGTTTTTAAGAATGAAGAGCTTGTGGCCTTATTGCCCGCAAATAGGGTGGGCGATGAACTCCATTCCCATCAAGGATTAACGTACGGAGGCCTTTTGCTATCAAAGGAAGTACGTTCTGAAATTGTTTTGAATATTTACGAAAGCGTTTTGAGTTTTCTATATGGACGAAATATTAATGTATTATATCTCAAAGAGATTCCATCTATTTATTGTGTGATTCCTTCTGACGAAATTCGATACCTAAATTTTATTCTTAATGCGCAATTGTATCGAAGAGATACCCTTTCAGTAATTGATAATCAGCATCGATTAAGGTTTTCAGACAGTAGGGTAGAAGGAGTTAAGCGTGCTCATAAACAGGCTTTGCAGGTTGTTAATGATGATGATTTTAAAACATTTTGGAATCATATTCTGACAATTAATTTGAAACATAAACATGATGCAATTCCTGTGCATTCTCTAGAAGAGATTTTATATTTAAAACAGAAATTTCCGGAACATATTAAACAATTCAATGTCTATCATCATGGAAATATTGTAGCGGGTGCTACTATTTTTGAAACCGAACAAGTGGCACATTGTCAATATATTTCGGGTAATTCAGATAAAAACAGATTAGGAAGTTTGGATTTTTTGCATGATTATTTGATTAATGGCGTTTATGCCAATAAGCGCTATTTTGATTTTGGCACTTCTAATGAAAATAATGGAAAACACATTAATAAAGGCCTTCAATTTTGGAAAGAAGGTTTTGGTGCACGTACGATCACTCAGGATTTTTATTGCATTAAAACTCAAAATGTAAGTTTGCTCAAAAGTGTATTGATATGATAAAGTTTTTAGATCTTCATAAAATCAATGCGCGTTTTGAAAAGGATTTTCAGGAGCGATTTTGCTCTTTTCTTAATGATGCACATTATATTTTGGGAAGTGAAGTTGCGCAATTTGAAGTAGCCTTTGCCAACTACTGTGGTACAAAATACTGTATTGGTACTGCCAACGGTTTGGATGCTTTAACTTTGATTTTTAGAAGTTATATTCAGTTGGGAAAATTAGAAATAAATGATGAAGTCATCGTTCCTGCCAACACATATATTGCTTCTATATTGTCAATCATCAATGCTGGATTACAACCTGTTTTGGTGGAACCCTATCTCGAAACTTATAATATTTCTGTAGAAGAAATAGAAAAGCACATTACCCCAAATACAAAAGCTATTTTGGCAGTGCATCTTTATGGTCAGTTGGCTGATATGACTTCAATTAATGCCATTGCAAAATCAAAAAACCTATTGGTTATTGAAGATGCGGCACAAGCACATGGAGCAGGATTTACAGTTCAAGATTCAAAGTTTAAAAAAGCTGGAAACGTGGGCAACGCTGCAGCATTCAGTTTTTATCCAAGTAAAAACTTGGGTGCTTTAGGTGATGCCGGTGCTGTGACCACAAATGATATGGAGTTGGCAGAAACCCTCAAAATGATGCGAAATTATGGAAGTCGGGAAAAATACGTAAACGACATTATTGGTTTTAATAGCCGATTGGACGAACTCCAAGCGGCATTTTTAAATGTTAAATTGCAATATCTGGATGCCGATAACGCTATTCGTCAAAGTATTGCGGTAACTTATCTTCAAGAAATTAAAAATAAAAAAATCATTTTGCCGTTTTATAGCGGTGGTTTAGACCATGTGTTTCATGTGTTTGCCGTACGAGTTGCCGATCGATCAGGTTTTATGGAATATTTAGAATTCCATAATATTCAAAGTTTGATCCATTATCCTGTTGCGCCACATCAGCAGAATGCTTTGCAGGGTTTTCAGAATTATTCATTTCCAATTTCCGAAGGCATTCATAAAACAATTGTGAGTATTCCCATAAGTCCTGTGATGACAAAGCAGGAAATATCTAAAGTTATTGAAGTTTTAAATGCATATTAGGTGAAAAAAATCAATGCTTATATTAACAATCATGTATTGTTTAAGGGTGCAAACTTGAACACAGCAAGTATTTTTACAAAGATTGTTTCTGGTGTTTTGACCTCTAAAGTTATTGCTGTTTTAATTGGGGTAGAAGGGATGGCACTTATAGGAAATTTGAAGAATTTTTTGAGTGCCATTCAGACATTTTCAGTTTTTGGATTTTATCATGGTATGGTAAAATCAATTTCAGAAGTTAGACATGACGTTAATGCTTTAAGTCAAACCTTATCTACAGGGTATTATTTAGGATTTATATCGACAATTTTAATTTCTTTTTTAAGCTATTATAATGCTCAAGCAATCAATAACTTTCTGTTTTCGTCAATCTTCAATTATGCCTATGTGATTAAAATAATGGCTTTGGCATTGCCGTTTTATGCATTAAATATGTTCAGTTTCTCAATAATGAACGGGTATTCAAAGTATCATATGCTGCTCATTATAAGTGTTATTGGACAAGTGTTGGGTTTTTTTATCACCTTGTTGTTGATTTATCAAAACAATATTGATGGTGCTTTAATAGCTGGTGTTATTGCTCCGGCACTTGTTTTTTTGATCACCATCATTGGAGTATTAAATCAGCGTAATTTAACATCCTTATTAAAAATATCGAATGTCAATTTTGAGGTATTTAAAAAATTGGCACCCTATTCTGTAATGGCGTTGGTGACCGCCATTGCCATGCCGTTAGTTTTGATTATCATCAGAAATTATATTATAGAAGCCGTTGGTATAAAAGAAGCTGGACATTGGGAGGCTGTTCAACGTCTTTCAAATTATTATTTGTTGTTTATCAATACGGTAGTAACACTTTATTTTTTGCCAAGACTTAGGGAAATCAATACAAAAGAAGAGTTTAAGAAAGAGGTGTTTGATTTTTATAAAACAACGATGCCAATATTTGGTGTTGGGTTAATTTTTATTTATCTCTTACGTTCAATTATAGTACCGCTTATATTTTCTCAAGCATTTAAGCCTGCGGAAGATCTCTTTTTATGGCAACTTCTTGGCGATTTTGTTAAGGTGCTTTCCATTGTTATTGCTTATCAATTTGTTGCAAGAAGAATGTTTACACATTTTGTCATTATTCAAATTTTTTTGCTGGTAATAATGTATTTGTCAAGTGTTTATCTGATTGATGTTTTTGGGGTTAAAGGTGCTGTTATTGGACATTTTGTGAGTTATTTGATGCATTATGGTGTTATTTTATTAATGTTAAAAAGTTCACTTTTTGGTGTGATTTCTGAAAAAAATGATGACGATGAGCCATTAGCAAGACAAACTCCTAGAATTTAATTTTTGAATAGCAAGCTTCTTGTTTTTAAGTTTTATCCTCCACTCATGGCTTTTTAGAACTATTTTTGATAATTACTTTTTTGAATCCATAAGATTTGAACTTACAGAAACTAAGGCAAAACATACTTTTTAAGATAACGTCTTTAAATGCGGTTGTCATTATCATTCGATTGATCATTTCGGTCGTGATCCAACGTTTGCTTTCTTTGAGCATTGGCGAGGCCGGGATTGCAAAAGTTGGGCAACTCCGCAATTTGATGGAAATTTTGGGAAGTACGGCCACGCTTGGCACTTTTAATGGTATCGTAAAGTATGTTGCCGAATTTAGAGATCAAAACGACGAGCTCCAAAAGTTATTTAACAGCGCATATATCTTTGGAAGCATAGGCTCGTTGCTGTCAGCATCTATTCTTATAGGTTTTTCCAAATCTCTTGCGGTCACGTTGTTTGATGATCCCGAAATGCGCATGGTCATCATTTCCTTAGCTTTGGTCTTGCCAATTTTTGCTCTCAATCGTTTGTTCTTAGGAATTATTAATGGTGTTTCTGCATATAAGACTTATGCCAAGATCGACATTTTTGGATATGCCCTTTCTACGGGATTGACGGTGTGGTTCTTGTTTCAGTTTAATTTGATAGGAGTGTTGATGAGTATCGTTTTAGCACCTGTTGTTCAGATTTTGGTATTGCTTTTTGTTTTCGGAAAATCATTAAAAAACTTTATTAAAACATCGGGCATACGGTTGGAAATACCTTATGCACGCCATCTTTTAGCATTTACTTTGATGTCCTTTGTATCAACAGTCATGATTAACTATATTGAATTGGATATCAGGACCATGATTACAAATACTATCAGTTATACCGATGCGGGAAATTGGACGGGCATGAGTTTTATTTCTAAAAACTACATGGTATTCTCTTCAGGACTTTTTACTTTATATGTGATCCCAAAATTTGCTCAAATTAGCGAGTTTAAAGCTTTTAAAACAGAAGTGCTTCATATCTATAAAACCATTTTGCCGATTTTTGCCATCGGAATGCTATTGGTTTATGTGTTCAGATCTTTTATTATCAATTTGGTGTATCCTAATTTTACAGAAATGGATCCCTTGTTTAAATGGCAGTTATTGGGTGATTTTATCCGCTTGGCAACTTTAGTTATTGCACATCAATTTCTTGCTAAAAGAATGGTCAAAAGCTTTGTGGTGACGGAGTTGTTGTCTCTGGGCTTGTTTTACGGATTTTCAAAACTGCTGATGCCAATTTATGGTATTGAAGGCGTTGTTATGGCGCATTTTTACCGGAATATCATTTACTTTTTTGTGGTTGTCTTTTTGCTTTGGCTGTATTTTAAACCTTCCCGAACATCAGGAAAAACTGACGATAATTAGAACGCTAATCTAATTTCTATTTTTAAATATAATATTGCAAACCGAGCGGCTACACCAACTTGTCTATTTTTCAGGGCTAATCTTAGTTCATAGCGTACCCTGTTTCTTAGGGCTTTGTGCTCGTCGTTGTTTTGGTTCATTCGGAAGGCTTTATAACATATTTTACAAGTAGATAAAGCGAGTTTTTTTCCACGGGTTTTATTGAAATTACTGCTTAACGAATTCGTAAGGTCACGTTTTTGCATAAGGACGCGATCTACATAATCGTAAGCGTAGTTGCGGGACGATCGAAACCAAAAATCAACGTCTTCATAAGCAAGGTTTTCATCATATCCTCCTAGTTCATGCAGTACCTTGGCACTCATTAGCATGGATGTGGCACTTAAAAAATAACTGTCTACTAGATTTTTGTATATATTCCCTATTGGCGGTTTTTTTATGGCCGTACCATCAGGATGCATAGGGTAGAGGTAATGCTTGTGTGTGCCATTTTCGTCAACATGTTCAATATTTGAAAATACAACGCCTACATTTTTTAGATTAGTGTTTTGGAATTGTCTTACTTGTGCTTCAACAAAATTGGGTAAAAGGATATCATCTGCAGCCAAGTCCACAATATATGCACCACTGGTCATCGCAAAGGCTTCATTAAAAGTTTTAGTGTTGCCCATATTAATGGTATGTTCAATAAACGTGGTAGGATGCGTTTGCAACCATTTTTTGATGCGCGGTACCGATTGGTCCGAACTGGCATCATCGGCAATTATGATTTCAATAGGTTGATAGGTTTGTGCAAGGATTGAATTTAAAGCTTCAATTACAAAATCTTCATGATTATAACAAAGGCAAATGACACTTACCAACGGATTTGCAGACATAAATAAGTTTAGTTGTTTTTTCTTTTTAAATTTACAATATAAATAAAATGAATGTCGTCCGAAGCTTTAAAACCCTTAGTATTAGAAATACTGATTTCTACCATGTATCGCAAGGATTTTTCGTTTTTGGAACAAATGTTTCCTCACAAACATTATTCAAATTATAACCTTTTGATCATTAATCAAACGACGGACAAGGATATTCTGGTTTCTGACCTGCCAAATTTAAAAGTAATCAATTGCTTTGAATTTGGCGTGCCCAAAAGTAGGAATTTAGCCTTAACATATGCTACAGGCGATATATGTTTAATGGCCGATGATGATATTGTTTATGAGCCTCATATGGATAAAATTATCCTCGAAGCTTATCAAAAACATCCTGGAGCGGCAATGATATCGTTTGAAGCAGTGAATGAATTTAGAAAACCTTATGCCCTTTATGAAAAAGTAGAAACACATACTAAAAGCAGTTTGCACCACATTTATACATGGGTAATAAGTTTCAACCGAAAAATATATTTGGAGCATAATATAGTTTACAGTCCGTTTTTTGGATTTGGAAGTCCGTTTCAAGGTTCAGAGGAATACGTGTTTCTACGAAAAGCTTATGATAAGGATTTGTTTATGTATCATTGTCCTAAGACCATTGTCATGCATCCCGAAGAAAGTTCTGGTCGCCATATGGGGAGGGATTCAATAGTGTCTGCAAAATCGGCCGTCGCTTATCGGTTTTATGGTGTTTTTGCCTACTTGTGGCTCATCAAATACTGTTTTTTTGTTTGGCGATATAAGTACATCAAAACCCATGAAATTGGTTCCAAATTTAAAATTGGTTTAAAGGCCATTGCGACGTACAAAACTTTACAACGATCAGGTGAAATGGATTAATTATGAAAATAGAAATAATTGACATTCCTAAAATAAAGGACCGCCGTGGAAATATTGCCGTCATTGAAAAAGACAGCATTCCTTTTGCTATTAAGCGCGTCTATTATTTGTATGATGTGCCCAGCGATGCCTATCGTGGTGGTCATGCACATACCCAACAACAATCTTTTTTGATTGCGCTCAGTGGTAGTTTTGAAGTTATTTTGGATGATGGATTAAAAAGAGAGCGCATTATGTTGAACAAGCCCGATAAAGGACTGTTGATCCCGACCGGAATTTGGCGAGAAATTGAAAATTTTTCATCGGGTGCGATATGTTTGGTCTTGGCATCGACAGATTTTAATGAAAATGAATATATAAGAGATTATCAGGATTTTAAATTATCCAAACAAACGTAAATTGATGTTTACTTTGAGTGCCATTTTTTTGAGTTCCCAAGCTAATTGAAGCATAGATTTGGGAGAGTTTAGGAGCAATCGCTGTAAAGGTGTGCAATTGTTTTTATCAATTGATTTCATTAATTTTTTTACCAACAAATCTTGATTTTCCAGTTTAAATTGAAGTGCCATTGACACCTTATTGAGATCGAGGAATTTTTTCAGATTTGGATTATTTTGTGCGCTAATTTCATATGCAAGAGGGTTAAAATGCATTCTGCTGCTTAATGCAATCTGAGAAATTCTATTGGTGGTATGTTGCTGATGATACGCACTTACCTTGTTATAAAATGCAACAGGAAAATCGATGGCCAATCGGATCCATAAATCGGTGTCTTCTCCAGAATTATAGTTTTCATTAAAATAGCCTACTTTGTCAAAACTGGATTTTGGAATCATCACACTCGATGAATGTGCAATACATGCCTTTAGGCTGCTTTCAAAAAAATCGTCTAAAACACCATGCCAATTTTTGATTTTTGGAACCTTGTGGAACCGCAACTTGTATAGGTGTTTTTCATCTCTTTTGGCATAAGCTTTGGCATATAATCCGCAATGAGGGAAGGTTTCATATAGCCACTTCAAATCTTCTAAATGCCATGGAAGCCAATAGTCATCAGCATCTAATAAAACGATCAATTGTGAAATTGCTTTCTTTATACCATAATTTCTTGCCGATGAAACACCTCGGTTTTTAATATTAAAAATTCGGATACGACTATCAAAAATTGAATTTACAACAGCCTCACTATTATCTGTAGAACCATCATTTACTATAATAATTTCAAAGTTTTGAAACGTCTGTGCCAGCACACTTTCAATAGTGCTTTTAATATGCTTTTCTTTATTATAAAGCGGAATGATTATGGAAAAAAATGGAGTCATTAGAGTTGTCCATTTCTAGATTTAAAGCACATATAGGTGATTTTATAAAACTTGAATAGCCTAAGTGACGGATTTTTACCACATAAATGCCGTTCCATTTTTAAATGGAGTTTTTTATAAATAAGGCTGTAAATTCCAGACATGCCCATGGTTTTCAGTCTGATGAATGTATTCAATAAGGAGTTATCATGAATGTTGATTTTTCTATCCTGATATAGATCCAGCAAGTTGCTGATGGCTAATTTTGTTTTTTCTAAAAACCGCTCATTCGATGTGATCCCTAAATGATAAACTTCATTATTGATATGAAATACCTTTGCTTTGTTTTCTTTCAGTAAGGTTCCAAAATAATTGTCAAAGCCAAATCCTAATTTTTCTATATTTGGATTGATAGCGGTAAAAACACTTCTTTTGATCATAAAATTACTAGAAACAATAACTTTATAAGAATTTGAATTTGCGATATTTCCATGGGTTTTCTCTTTGGAAATTCCATATTTCCATTGTAAAACCATATCATCTTTTGGTGCCACTTTACCATAAGTATAACCGCCAAAGATGGCATCATAATCCTTCGGAATTAAATTCAAATAAGTTTTAATGAATTCAGGAGATTTTGGCATTACATCGGCATCAATAAACAATAACCAGTTAAAAACCGATTTTTTATATAGAAGTTGCCGCGTTTTCGTACTTCCTAAATGTTCTTCCGATCTAAAATAATGAATGTTGGGAACATGGTTGATGATCCGGTTCTGAAGATCAAAGGTTTCTGATGATCCATCGTCCCAAACAATTATTTCATAAATGCATTTACTAGCTTCAAGTTGTTTGTGCAACTCCTCAACCAAAGGAATAACACTGTAATTATATGTGGGGATTAATACTGAAATCATGTCTAAAATATAGTGTAAAAATACAGTTTTTTAAAAGATGTTCTTGACGTTTAAAAGAAATCAATTTTAATTTTTGGACAGGTTTAAAACCGGTTTTTCAGAAATTTTTAATGGACGTTTGCGAGACGAGAAGGTTAAAAACGATCAGGTTTTAAATCAATTGAATAGTTACATGCTAATTTTTGAAAGAAGATTTAATGTTTTTATAAATCTAAATTAGTCTTAATCACGTCTAATTTCCTTTACGCTGAACTACTTCATAAACCTTATTTTCATCGCATTTTAAGGTTTTGTTTGGATAGCGCAACAAGAGTGCATAATCGTGGGTAGCCATCAAAATGGTGTTGCCGTTTTGGTTGATTTCACGCAAAACTTCCATGACTTCAATACTGGTTTGTGGATCTAAATTTCCGGTTGGTTCATCGGCAAGAATAAGTTCAGGATCATTTAATAAAGCTCTGGCAATGGCAATACGCTGTTGTTCTCCGCCAGAAAGTTCATGCGGAAATTTGAATCCTTTGGTTTTCATGCCAACTTTATCAAGAACATGTTCTATCCGTTCCTTGATTTGGTTTTTATCTTTCCAGCCTGTTGCTTTCAATACAAACTCCAAATTGCCATTAACCGTTCGGTCGGGCAATAACTTAAAATCTTGAAAAACGATGCCCAGTTTTCGTCTCAAAAATGGAATTTCTTTTTCTTTTAAGGTTTTTAAATTGAAATCGACCACATGGCCTTCGCCATGCGTTAATTGCAAATCGCCGTAAAGTGTTTTCATAAAACTACTTTTTCCACTCCCTGTTTTGCCGATAAGATACACAAAATCACCTTTTTGCATATTGACGTTGACTTCAGATAATACCATGCTATCGCCTTGGTATATGGAGACATCTTTTAATTCTAAAACAGTTTGAGACATTTTGTACGAGAGTTTTTTTGAGTGTGGTAAATGTATTATTAAAAAGATGAAAACCCAAATAGCAAAATTCAATTTTAGATTGTTTTTGATTTCTGAAGTTGTTGGTAAAGGTGAATTTTAGGAGAAATAGTTTTTAATAACTTCGTGCATAATTTAATAATCTTTCGTTCGTTATAGATTTAAGATTCAAGTATCTTTGATCGACAAAAAAAACAGATTGAATGACTCATAAAAAATATGCATTTTTAGTAAGTTTCCTATTCCTTATAGGCATTTCTTACGCACAGCAATCGGCAACATATACCAATGATTTGGTCGATTATCAAAAAGCACTCACGTTATATAATAACAAACAATATCAGGCAGCGCAGAGCATGTTTGACAAAGTAAAAGACGCTACCAATAATGAACAGTTGGAGGCCGATTGTACGTATTATTATGCCAATTGTGCCGTGCGACTGAATCAAATTAATGCCGATGCACTTATTGAAGATTTTGTTGAAAAATATCCCACAAGTACCAAAAGAAATTCTGCTTTTATGGATGTGGCCGATTATTATTTTGATAATGGTAAATACTCCTATGCACGAAAATGGTATGATAAGGTTGAAGAACGCAATATTGACCGATCTGAGCGCGATAAATTTTCATTCAATTATGGCTACAGTTTATATTCTACCAAAGACCAAACGGAAGCTTTGAAATACCTCAATCGTGTTGTAAATTCTAAAGAATATGGTTCGCAGGCCAAATATTATATCGGATTTATGGCTTATGAAGGCGATGATTATGATCGGGCCAATCAGTATTTTGAACAAGTAAGTGATAACGAGAAATATAAGGAAAAACTTTCTTATTATCAGGCTGATCTGAATTTTAAGCTGGGCAAATTTGAAAAAGCAATTGAGCTGGCCCAAGCACAAATGAAAAAAAGCAATCCGAGTGAAAAATCGGAATTGTCAAAAATTATTGGCGAAAGTTATTTTAATCTTCAAAAATATAAAGAAGCCATTCCTTATTTAACGGCTTACAATGGGGTAAAAGGAAAATGGAACAATACAGATTATTACCAATTGGGATATGCTTATTACAAACAAAATGATTTTGAAAAAGCCATTTCTGAATTTAATAAAATAGTTGGAGGCGATAATAGCGTGGCACAAAATGCGTATTACCATTTGGGTGAAAGTTATGTCAATTTGGACAAAAAACAAGAAGCATTAAATGCTTTCAGAAACGCATCGCAAATGGATTATGATCTGAAAATTCAAGAAGATGCTTGGTTGAACTACGCCAAAATCAGTTATGAAATTGGTAATCCATACCAATCCGTTCCACAGGTTTTGACCGGTTATTTGAATAAATATCCTCAAACTTCAAATAAAGCAGAAATTGAAACTTTATTGATCGATTCCTATATCACTTCAAAAAATTACAAGGAAGCTTTAAAGTTATTGGAAGGAAAAAACAGTTTTGAAAATAAAGTAGCTTTTCAGAAAGTAGCTTTTTATAGAGGCGTTGAAGTTTATAATGACGGCGATTATAAAGCCGCAAAAGCATTGTTTGAACGCGCAATTAAAGAACCTCGCGATCCAAAATTTACTGCAAGGGCAACGTTCTGGAATGCAGAATCTGATTATAACTTATTTGATTTTGATGAAGCTCTTATTGGTTTTAGACAGTTTAAACAAAATAGTGAAGCGGCCAAAACCCCTGAAATTGCCAATATCGATTATAACCTGGGGTACACGTATTTTAAGTTGAAAAACTATCCAAAAGCTGTAGAGCACTTCAAAGCTTATATCAATCAAGAAAAAGAAGATAAATTACGACTTAATGATGCTTATTTACGATTGGGAGACAGTTATTTTGTGTCGTCCGATTATAAAGATGCCATTACAGCTTACGATAAAGCGATTGCTTTAAAGCAAATTGAAACCGATTACGCCGATTTTCAAAAATCGATGAGCTATGGTTATATCGGCCAAGGAAATACAAAAATCAAGGCTTTAAATGATTTTATTAATAAATATCCAAAATCGGCTTTACGTGATGATGCGATGTACGAAGTAGCAAATTCCTACGTAAAATCAAATGAAAACAATAAGGCTATTGCCATGTACGACCGATTGATTGCGGAGTATAAAAACTCAGTGTTCAATTCAAAATCGGTATTGCGCCAAGGATTAATCTATTACAATTCTGGACAAAATGAGCAGGCATTGACCAAGTTTAAAAACGTAGCCAAAAATTATCCAAGTAGTGAAGAAGCCGTTCAAGCGGTTGCTACGGCACGATTGATTTATATTGATTTGGGACGCGTTGCAGAATATGCGGCATGGGCAAAAACTTTGGATTATGTTGAGGTTTCTGATGTTGAATTGGATAATACGACCTATTTGGCAGCAGAAAAACAATATTTGGAAAACAAAACAGATAATGCCATCAAGCTGTTTAATGGTTATTTGACCCAGTTTCCAAATGGGATGAACGCACTGAAATCACACTTTTATTTGGCCGAGATGTATTCAAAAAAATCTTTGCCCGAAAACGCACAACCACATTATGAGTTTGTGATCAGCAAACCTAAAAGTGAATATACGGAACAGGCCATGGTTAAACTTTCGGAAACTTATCTCAACCATTCGCAATGGAATAAAGCCATTCCACTTTTAAAACAATTAGAGTCAGAAGCCGATTATCCGCAGAATATCTTGTATGCACAATCCAATTTGATGAATGCGTATTATCAACAAGAAAAATATGATGATGCTGAGCGTTATGCCGAAAAAGTATTATCAAGTTCAAAATTGGATAATAAGGTAAAAAGTGATGCCCAGATTATCATTGCACGTTCGGCAATTAAAACCGGTAATGAAGCCAAAGCTAAAACAGCTTACGCAAATGTCGAAAAAATAGCTACTGGACTTTTGGCGGCCGAAGCACTTTATTATAATGCTTATTTCAAAAACAAGGAAGGCCATTATGAAGCTTCCAATACGACGGCGCAAAAATTGGCTAAAGATTATAGCAGTTATAAATACTATAGTGCAAAAGGTTTGGTATTAATGGCCAAAAACTTTTATGCTTTAAAAGATGCGTTTCAGGCCACTTATATTTTAGAAAGTGTCATTTCAAATTTCCCTGAATTTGATGATGTCGTCAAGGAAGCGCAAACACAACTTAACAGCATTAAAGCACAGGAAGCAAAAACAAATTCATCAATCACAACCGATAATTAAATAAAAGAAAAACTGTGGTTTTAAGAATCCAGTATCAGATATTTATAAATAGTGTTGAAAATTTCAATCGAAGACAATGTTAAAACAAATTAAATATATCTTTTATGCCACCTTGCTAACGGTGACGGCAACATTTGCCCAAGAGCGTACCAAAGATACTTTAGATCCTGAGGTGGTGACCGTTATCAAACCTTATACACCAACCATTTCCGATGCTTTTAAAATTAAGGAGCAGCCCACTTTGGATGATGAAATAACCACCAAAAAGAAGGATATAAAATACAATATTTTTTCAATTCCTGTGGCTTCGACGTTTACGCCGGCAAAAGGAAAAGCAGCGACCGTGAACAAAGCAAAACCTATTAAACTTTATGATAATTATGCATCATTGGGCGCTGGATCTTACACTACTATTTTGGGAGAAGTGTACTTAAACCATGAGTTGGGCAGAGGTGAAAATGTTGGAGGTTATTTAACGCACCATTCGTCAAGTGGCGGTATTAGCGGATTGCTGTTGGATGATGATTTTATAGACACCAAACTTAATGTCAATTACAGCCAACGTTTGCGTGATTTATCGTGGACTGTTGAAGCTGGTGGTCTATATCAAAAATACAATTGGTACGGATTGCCACAACCTCATTTTGATGAAACATCGGCCAGTGGAATCAATGGAAGCCATACTTTTTATGGAGCAAATGTAGGTGCAAAGATTAAATTGGAAGATTTTTTTATTAATGATGCCAGTGTAAGGTTTAGACGGTTTGGTGACAATCAAGGATCTGGTGAAAACCGATTTGTAATCAAAACTTCTGCCGATGTGCCAATTAATAACGAACTGATTTCTACTGAGCTGACCATAGACTATATCAACGGTGTTTTTGACCGATATTTTGAAACGGATAATGAGTTGCGTTACGGTAATGTCAGTTTTGGTCTTGCACCTAGTTACCAATTGGTTGAAGATGATCTGACACTTAATTTAGGTGTAAATTTGGTCTATAAAAAAGCTACTGAAGGTGGTAACAGCAATTTATATATCTATCCAAATGTTACGGCTACGTTCAGATTGGTCGATGAGTTGATGATCGCATTTGGTGCGGTTGAAGGTGGTTTAAACCAAAATTCCTATTATGATTTTGCACAGGAAAATCCGTTTGTTTCACCAACGCTTATCATTAATCCAACCGATAAACAATATGAAGCATCTGTGGGCTTGATGGGCAAATTGTCCAATAGCATCAGTTATAATGTTAGTGCGCATTATATGAACGAAAGTAATAAAGCGTTATTTGGAGCTAATCCGGTGTTTTTTGAAGCTACCGAAAATTATCATTATGGAAATTCCTTTGGAATTGTTTATGACGATATAAAAACCGCTTCGTTTAAAGGCGAATTAAATGTTGATGTCAACCGAAACTTTAAATTGGGCGCAAAAGCCGAATATTTCTCATACAATACACATTTTGAAGAAGAAGCTTGGAATCTTCCAAACCTTAAGGCATCCTTATTTGTAGATTATCAAATTGATGAAAATTGGTTTGCCGGAGCTGGTCTGTTTTATGTGGGTGAACGCAAAGATCAGTTTATGCTAACGAGTATTAATGATATTGTTGTGCCCTTAAAGCAAACCATAACTTTAGATAGTTATTTTGATGCCAATGCACATGTAGGCTATCGTTTAGATGACCAACTTTCGTTTTATGCCAAAGTTAATAATATAGCCAATAATGATTACCAACGTTGGTTGAATACACCTGTTCAAGGCATTCAGTTTTTGGCTGGTGCAACGTATCAATTTGATTTTTAAATAATTTTCAACCATATATTTCTAAAAGCATCCTAAAGTTAGGGTGCTTTTTTGTTTTCTTATCATCAAAAGCAGTCTTGAAAAAGGACTATTTATATTTATTGGTAATATCGGATAGGGTTAAATTTTAATATACCCGATAAATATAGTATCTTTGTGGTATGGAAAATTTAGATTTGACATATCGTGAGGAGATGATGCCGTTTTTTGAGCGTCTTGAAATGAAGCTTGAACAATTAAAAAAGCACAGGCCTTTACCTTCTATGGCTCTAAATAAAATTAGAGAAGCCTTGACTGTTGAGTGGACCTATAATTCCAATAGTATTGAAGGAAATACGTTGAGTTTAAGAGAAACCCAAATGGTATTGCAAGACGGCATTACTATTAAAGGAAAATCACTTAGAGAGCATTTTGAGGCTAAAAACCACGAGCGCGCTATAAACCTTCTTTATAAGTTAGTTGATGATCAAAAAATTATTTCCATTCATGAAGTTCTTTCTTTACATGGGTTAGTGCTAAATTCGATAGAAGAAGAGTTTGCAGGGCGACTTCGTAATGGTGGCGTTCGTATTTCTGGAGCAAATTTTGTGCCTCCAAATGCTTTGAAAGTTTCTGGATTATTGGACGATCTTTTCACATTTGTAGAAACCAATCCTTTAAACTTAAACATCATTGAACTTGCTACAGTATTTCATCATCGGTTTGTTTGGATTCATCCGTTTTTTGATGGCAATGGTAGAACGGTACGGTTAGCCATGAACTTACTATTGATGAAACAAGGGTTTCCGCCAGCCATTATTTTGACCAACGATCGGATAAAATATTATACCGCACTTAACGATGCCAATAAAGGACGTTATGGAAAATTGATGCTTTTAATGGCGCAAGCTTTAGAGCGAAGTTTGAATATTTATCTTAATGCTTTGCCTGGAAACACCTTGGAATACACAGAAATTTCCAATTTGGTAGAAGAGGAAAATTTGCCGTATGGTCAAGAATATATTAGTCTTTTGGCACGAACAGGAAAAATTGATGCCTATAAAGAGGGCAGAAATTGGTTAACTACAAAAAAAGCCATAGACGATTACGTTAAAAACAGAAAACGTAAGAGATAATTTTTAAAAGCATTTCAATTGAAATGCTTTTCTTATTTTTACTACACAATTATTTCTAACAGAAACCATAACTATGAAAAAACTATTAGCCATTGCTCTTATTGCCACTATTTTCTCCTGTGAAAGTGAAAAAACAGAGGTCGATTCCATTGTCATTAATGCGAATATTTATACCGTGAATTCCAATTTTGATAAAGCTGAAGCTTTTGCTATAAAGGATGGAAAATTTCTGGACATTGGAAGTTCCAAAGCTATTCAAGATAAATATGCTTCAAATAATGTGATTGATGCCAACGGACAAACTATCGTTCCTGGGTTTATAGATGCACATTGCCACTTTTTGAGTTTGGGTTTAAATCAGCAAACGGTGGATTTGGTCGGCACCAAAAGTTTTGAAGAAATCATACAGCGTATCACTGATTTTCAGAATGAAAAAAATCTTGATTTTATACAAGGTCGCGGATGGGATCAAAATAATTGGGAAGTTAAAGAATTTCCAAATAAATCGATGCTAGATGTTCTATATCCCGATACGCCTATTGTATTGACCCGTATTGATGGCCATGCTATTTTGGCAAATCAGGCGGCTTTAGATTTAGGAAATGTTACTGTGGACAGTAAAGTGAGCGGTGGCGAAGTGATTGTTGAAAATGGTCAACTTACAGGTGTTTTAGTGGATAATGCCGAAAATTTAGTGATGGAACATTGGCCAAAATCAACAAAAAAAGAATTAATAAACGCACTTTTGGATGCCCAAAAAATTTGTTTTAACAATGGATTAACTACTGTGGATGATGCTGGTTTATCCCGTACCGCCATTGAATTAATTGATAGTTTGCAACAAACTGGCGATTTGAAAATACGCGTTTATGCGATGGTTTCGGGATCTGAAGCAAATGTCGATTATTTTTTGAAAAAAGGGGTGAGTAAAACCGATCGATTGAATGTTAGTAGTTTTAAGTTTTTTGCTGATGGTGCATTGGGATCAAGAGGCGCAATGTTACGACAACCATATACGGATAAGCCAGGTCATTTAGGACTAATGGTTACCGATTTGGAAACTTTAAATAATGCTGCCGAGCGTATTGCTAATTCCGAATTCCAGATGAACACTCATGCTATTGGCGATTCTGCCAACCGTGCTATTTTGCAAACTTATGAGAAAGTTTTAAAAAATCATACGGACCGACGCTGGCGTGTAGAACATGCACAAATTATATCACCTGAAGATTTTGGATACTATAAAAATATTGTGCCTTCTATTCAGCCAACCCACGCTACATCTGATATGGATTGGGCCGAAGATCGTTTGGGGCCAGATCGTGTTAAAGGGGCTTATGCATTTAAACAATTATTGGATGCTTATGGAAAAGTAGCTTTAGGAACTGATTTTCCAGTGGAAGAAGTGAGTCCATTCTTAACATTTTATGCAGCGGTAGCGCGTAAGGATTTGGATGGATTGCCAGAAAATGGCTATCAGATGGAAAACGCACTCTCAAGAGAGGAAACTTTAAAGGGCATGACTATTTGGGCAGCTTATTCGAATTTTGAAGAAAACGAAAAAGGAAGTATCGAAAAAGGAAAGTTTGCCGATTTTATCATTCTCGATAAAGATATCATGACTGCTGAGGTGAACGACATTCCAAACATTAAAGTTCAGAAAACTTTTGTGGGCGGGGAGCAGCAATAAATCATTCTTTGTTTCACGGAGTCAATCAGAGTTGCACAGAGCGTTTTACTATATGCTCTGCGCAACTTTTCTTAATTTTTGTGAACTTCTCTGATATTTTTTTTCTTAATATAGCCGCGCCAAATAATCATAATGCTCACCTTCCATAATCAATTCACATTGTAGTC